>JBJTAX010000127.1:0-13807 GCA_046091055.1 Verrucomicrobiota bacterium
AAGTCACCGAACCGAGCTTGGTGCCGTCCGGCAGCCAGAGCCCGCGGCTGCAGCCGCGATTGACGAACTCCACGGCTTCGGCGGGGTTGTGCACGGCGCCGGCCAGGGCCAGCCCTTCCGCCTCGAGGGCGGAGGTCGCGATGGCACGGACGGGCCCCGCCGGCGGCACGGGCTGACCGGCGCGAGGGTCCACAAGGTTGTTCCGGGCGGAATCCGCGGCCTTGCTCGCCATCGCGAAACGGCAAAGCTTGAGCTCGGCGTCCGCGCCGACGCCGATGCGCCAGCCGGCCGACTCGCCGGGGGGGTCGAGCGCGAGGGTCACGCCGCCCGAAGCCATCAGCAGGGCGCGGTGGATGCCCCAGCTGCTCTCCAGCATGTCAGCCATGCGGTCGAGGGCGTAGCCGCGGACGATCGCGCCGAAATCGACGGCGGCGCCGAACTTGTCGCAATGCAGTTCGCAGCCCTCGAGACGGAACGCGCCTTCGCGATAGGCGTTCATGACCTGGGTCCAGGCGGCGTCGTCGGGATTGAAACCGAGGTCGCCGCGCTCGCGCCAGTAGCGGAAAAGCGCGCCGGCGGTGACGTCGAACGCCCGGCCGGTCTCGGCGGCGAGGTCCTTCGAGAAATTCCAGAGGGCCTGGACGTGGTCCGAGGCGGCGATCATCGCGCCCTCGGGCATCAGGTTGATCGAGGCGACCGGACCGCTGTCATGCCGCAGGTCGGTCTGGAAATCGAGGTCGTCGAGCAGCTGGAACAAGGCCTCGGCGGCGTTGCGGGCATAGACGCCGTCCTCGGAGGAGATACGGACCCAGAAACGGGAGCCGAAGGCCTCATGGGAGAAATTGTGGATGATCGGGGTGTCTTCCATGGCTTACTTCGATGTAAGGAAACCGGTTTCGTAGCCCTTGGCAACCAGCACCCAATAGCGATCGGCACCATCGGCGCGGAGCGTCAGTTCGCGGACGGCGTAACCTGGGACCACCGGTACGCTGGCGTCATGCGCCGGGATAAGGCGGATGGGCGCCTGGGCCGCCTGGGGGAAATCCCCATAGCCGACCGGATGCTTGCGCAGATAATAGGGTAACGGCCAATAGTGCCCGCCTTCCACGGCGACGTAGAACTTAGGCCCGTAGGCCTTGGCCATCCGGTCGACGCTCGGAAGGAACCAACTCAGGTCGGACGTAGGCGAGTGGAAAGACAACGGCCGTCGGGCGGCCATGGCGATCGCCACCAGGCCGAAAGCCAGCGCGGCCATGAGTCCGGCGCCCCCCTTGAGCAGATACGGCAGCGCGAGCGTCAGCGGCAGCGAGAAGACCACCAGCAGGAGCCACGGCGTCTTGTAAGGCAAAGCAAGGTGAAAGAGGAAGATGAGGACGGCGACCAGACAGGGCAGGTCGGCGGCGTGCCGGGTACGCCAGCCGGCGCGCGCAAGACCGGAGCGAGCCAGCGCGAAGACCGCTAGCCAGGCGGCGGCCCAACCCCACGGCGCCAGGCTCTCGGCGTAGAGGGTGTCCTCTGATCGGCCGCTGGCGACGCCGAGCGAACGCGCCGACTGCAGCCACCAGGTCTTCAGACCCGGCAGATCGGTGAAGCCGACCGACTGGAACAACGCCCAGGAAGCGACCAGGCCGAAACCGAAACGCAGCCAACGGCGATCGGGCACGAACTGACGTAGGAGCACCAAGGCTAAAAGGAAGAAGACGAGGTAGGCCGCCGCGGTGACCTTGCAGGCCAGGGCGAAGCCAAAAGCCGCGCCGGAGAGCAGCCACAAACGGGAAGTCGGCGGCGAACCTTCGGCGCGCAGCCATAGGGCGACGCCCCACACGAGGCCCGCCGTCAGGAGCATCTCCTGGACGTAGTAATAGCCGAACGGCGTACAGCCGCCGGTGAGCACGATGAAGGCCGACGTCACATACCGCGGCCCTTTTTCGACGCCAGGCAGGATCAAAGCCGCCGCCGCCATGAGCCCGACAAAGACCGAGACGATGCTGCGGAGGTAATGCTCGGACATCTCCATCGGCGCCGTACCCGTCGCCTTGGCGGAGATGAGCAGGGCCGTCGCCAGCGTCGGCCCGTGGAATTTGTCCTGGTGCGTGCTGTAAGGGGTCCCCTCGGAGAGTTCCTTGGCGAGAGACCACTGCACGGCCTCGTCCGCATGCAACAAACCAGGCTGCACGAAGGTGATCGCCGACCAGAACAGGGCGAGGGTGACGACCAGGGCCAGGCCGAACCGCGAGACCGAACCTTCGCTGCTCGTCGCGGCCTCGCTCACGCGCCGAAATGCTTCTGGAGAGCCGTCTTGACCTCGAGCGGCACGAGGGCGGCCGACATGGGGCCTTGGGCCTCGCGCCAGGCGTAGACGGTGGTGAGGGCGCCCTTGGCGACGGCGCGTTCGCCGACGGTCGCGACGAAGCTCCAGACGAGTTTCTTATCGCCGATCTCGTTCGGGCTCAGCGCGACGGTCACGACTTCCTCCCGGTAGATCGGCGAAAGAAAGTCGCACTCCACGCGCACGCGGGGGAAGCCGGTGAGCTTGGCGCCCTCGGTCCGGAGGAACGGCAGCTTGAGCTGACGGAAGAGAGCCTCCTCGGTCGCCTCAACCCAGAAGAAGACCGTCGAGAAATGCACGATGCCCGCGGCGTCGGTATCGGAGAAATTCGCGCGGTAATCTGCCGTGAAAGGGGCCATGAGCCTATCCAACCCATCCCGCCCGAAGGTGCAACCGTCAAGGCGGCCTCCCGTCGCCCTTGCGCAGCCAGGACACCGAAGTCCAGGCCCCGCCCGAGGCCGTCACGCAGGCGCGCAGGAAGGGCTGCGGTTCCTGTTGGACGCTGAAGAGGTAGAGCCTCGGCCCACGGCCTTGCGCGCCCTTGGCGAAGGCCTCCAGCCATTCGCGCTGCCAGCGGGTCGGGCCTTTCGGCGGCCCTCCGAACTTATGATAGGAGCTGTCCGAGTAGACCATCTTCGGCTCGCCCTTCTTCGTCTCGTAAAGCCGGACCCCGTCCTGGAAATCCGAGAACACCACCAAGGCGTCGTAGGGCTCGGCCAAGAGCCGATCCATCCAAGCGCCCAGCGACCCCTTCTCGCAGGCCGTGCGGACCTTCGCCTGCACCAAGCGTCCGGCCGGGGTGAGGGTCTCGACGACGGTCTGCGTCGGCCCTTCGCGCAGGCGCGGCGCCGGACCGTGGAAACCGCGCCCATGGACGACCTTGTCGCCCAGCCCGACCACGCGGGCGCCGTCGAAACGGAAGACATCGGCGTCAGGAAACTGCTTCCGGACCTCGGCTTCGACGCGCGGGAGGTAACTGCGCATCGACCCGGAGCAATCGAGATAGACCGCCACGCGGCGGGCCCGGATGAACGCACCCATCACCGGGCGGCCGACGAAGCCGGCGCGATCGCCCAAGCCCGCTCCGAGGCCATTGCCGCCGAAGGAGCCGAGACCTCGACCGAAGCCGCCCTTCCCTGCTCCGGAGGTCAGCCCGGCCAGCCCCACCTCAGGCGTCATCGACTTCATCGGCGGCAGCGCCAACGTCGCGGACGCGGACTTCGAGACGAGCCGCTTCGCCGGCACGACGACCTTGGGCTTACGCTGCACCGGGCGGACCGCAGCGGGTGCGCCGGACCTGCCGCCGGCGACGGCATGCGCGACGAATGCCTTCGCCGGCGGCGGACGGGTCGGCGTCCGCAGGACGACCCAGCAGGCGACCACGACCAGCGCGCCATGCAGGAGCAAGGAACCGGCCAGGCTCCGCCATGGGCGAGGACGAAGGCGCGAAGCCACGAGAGGTTCAGCCGGAGGCATGGACCGCAGGTTAGCGGACGGGCGACCGACTCAACGCAGGGAGCTGTCGTTCATCCCCGAGGTCTCGCCCTCGCTAAGCCCTCAGGGACGGGCCTCAGTTGCCAGGACGCTGCGGGCCGTCGGGCCGAAGCCGGTCGACCAGCGTGAACTTGCCGCCGGAGACGTCGGCGCATTTCTGGAGCACGCGGGAGGCCGGATGGCGCGTCGAGAACAGATAGAGCGCAGGACCCTGACCGACCTTGGCCGACTCGAAGGAGCCAATCCAGGAATCCTCCCAGACCTTCTCCGCGACCGTGCGCGTGTCGGCGATCTCCGCCTCAGGCAGGCCGCGCTGACCGGCGTCATCGACGTAGACCTGACCGGCCCCGGCGCGGGCCTGGAGGGCCTGATCGTTGAAGTCCGAGAAGATGACCAGCGCGGCGTAACGTTTCTCGCGACGGAGGATGTCGATCCAGGCGCCGACGGAACCGACTTCGAAATTACCGGCGTAACGGGCGAGTAGCTCACGGCCGACGGGCGTCATCCGGCTCGTGTCGACGGAGACCCGCGGACCGGTCGCGGCCGGACGATGCGGTAGGGCGGAGGTACCGCCGCCACGGACGACGGTACCGTCGACCCAGACCTTGATCGCCGGGACGCTGAAGACGTCCGCGTCGGGGAATTGCTTCCGGATCTCCGCTTCGACGGCCGGCAGGCAGGGAGCCATCGAATCGGAGCAATCCAGATAGACGGCGATGCGCGACGACGCTCCCGCGGGGGCGTCGCCAAAGGCCTGGGCGGACGCCAGGACCGGCAGCAGGACAAGCAGGGCGAAAGCGGCGAAGCGGCGTATCGGTGAAGGCCTCCATCCTAAGGGCGGACCCTGTCCGACGGAAGAAAAAAGCCGGGCCGGGAGATCCGCGACGGCGGAAAGGCCAAACCGAACGGCTTGGCCTCTCCCGGAACCGGACAGACGGATGACTCAGCGCACAGGCGCGCCGCCGCGGGAGTTGCCGGTGCTCGAATCCGCCGGACGGAATCGCAGGACCGCGTTGGCGGCGGCGGAGGCGGCCGGAGCGGACATTTCCACGGTGAAGAAACCCGGGGAGAGCTTGTTCGGCACGACGGCGACGACCTTGGTGCCGGGAGGAAAACGGCCGTCCATGATGGACATGCCGGACTTCAGGTCGACCGAGCCGGAGACGTCTTCGATGGTCTTGGAGTCCTTGGCGAGCGTCCCTACCGCCTGGACGAGCGGCGTGAAGGCGAAGACCGCGTTGAGGGCGTCATCGTTGAGCGGAGCCGAGATCGTGAGCTGCCGATCCACTACGCGCTTCTGTCGCTTCTTCTCGGGGTCGTCGGGATCGGTGATGTTCTTGAAGGTCGGCATCGCGACCAGCGTCGCGCCCGTCGGGACGCCCCGTCCGCTGACCGGCATGCCGACGTATAGGTCGTCGTAATTATGCAGGTTGTTGAGCGTGCTCTCGCCCTTCTTGCCGTTGCCGAACTTCACCATGATGGCTCCGCCATCGGAAGCCGAGACGCATCGCTGGAGGATGGTGCCGGGTTTGTTGCCATAGGCGCGGGAAGTGCTGATGAGGTAGAGACGGGGACCTTTGTTCTCGCGGGCGCCGGCGAAAGCCTTCTCCCACTCGTCCTCCCACTTCTTCTCCTCGGGAAAACGCTTGTCCCCCCCGTTGTTGCAGGTCACCCGCCCGGTGGCCATGGCGGTGAGCGGCTTGCTCAAGGTGAAACTGACATTATCCTTGATCTCGGTGACCGTGGTGCCGGCGGGGATGCCCGAGCCGAGCGCGACCATGCCGACGATCAGGCCTGTCGTGTCCTTGCACTGCACGACCGGCTGGCCGGATGCCCCGCCGCTGGCGATCAGGATGACGGAACGGGCGAAGCCGGCGCCTTGGTTGGTGCGATCGGAGAAGACCACGGGCGGATCCGCGCGCATGCCCTTGTCGGGCTTGTAGGCGGGCACGTTACCGACGGCCTTGGTGCGGATCTGACGGACGCCGTCCTGGAAGTCGGAGAAGACGATGAGGGCGTCATAGGTGCGGTCATCCTTGAGCACGTCGAGCCAGCCGCCGACGGAGCCGACCTTGAAGTTCTGGGCGTACTTCTTGTAGATGCTGCGGCCCTGCGTGGTGAGCTTGTTCACGTCGGTCTCGGTAGGGACGAGTTCGCCCTTGGCGTTCTTCTTGGAACCATTGCCGGTGGGACGATTGAGGAAAGGGGTGCCCTTGAACTTGTCGCCGCCGACGATCTCATTGTCGTGGACGTCGATGAAGACGCCGTTGCTCAGGAAGACGTCGGCATCGGGGAATTTGTCGCGGATCTCGGCTTCGACACGCTCGAGGTAAGGAAGCATCGAGGCCGAGGCGTCGAAATAGACGGCCAGGCGCTGGGAGAAGATGTTCGCGCCCATGACGGGCTTCGCCACGAAGTTCTTGCCGCCGCCGGAGCCCATGCCGCGGCCCGTGCCGATGCCGCCGCCGGAGCCGCCGCCGAAGCCCTTGGAGGAACCGCCGGCCATCATGCCGGAGACCATCGACGAGGCCGAAGCCGCGTTAGGCATGTCCGGCAGGGCGATCGAAGCCGAGGCGCTCTTGGACGTGATGCGCGTGGTCATCTTGGCGAGCGACTTGACGTTCTTCGGCTTGATCTTGTGCTGGGTGTTCTTGACGCGTTCGCCGCCGGAACCGCCGCCCGCTCCGGTCGCGAAAGAATTCGGGTCCTTCTTGGCGTTGTCGGTGACGGTCGAGACGACATAGGCCGCGGCGATGAAGACCAGCAGGGCGTGGAAAGCGATGGAGACCGAAAGTCCGCTGGCGCCGATACGTTGCCAGAAGGACTTCTTGGCCCGCTTTGAACCCAGGACCTCGTCAGTCTCGACCTGCTTGACTTCGGCCGGGGGCACGTCACCGGGAGGAGGCGTAGGGGTTTCTTCGCTCATCGTAAAAAAAGGGGGTGGTTAATCTTCCCCCCTGCCCTGCCTGCATCAACCCTTTTTGGTCGGCTCAGCGGGCCAATAAGTCGGACAAGAAATGGCTTGCGGGCCCGCCCGCGTGCCTTTCTCCTTCGCTTCCCACTGATTGCAGGGTGGAGCAGCCCGGTTAGCTCGTCAGGCTCATAACCTGAAGGTCGTAGGTTCAAATCCTACCCCTGCACCCAATTTCAAACCCCTGATGGCGAAACACTTAAGGGGTAAATCTAAATAAACGTGCTTTCGGCTTGAACCTAGCGGCATTAAATGCACGATATCAGGTATTAAATTTGTCCTACGGGACAATGGGGTAAGTAAGATAAAGCAGTAAAAAACAGGCGGCTTGCATAGGGGTATGCAAGCCGCCTCCTTTTTGGCCCGATGCGGCCTTGTCCTGAGAAAGAAAAAGCCCGGCGCCTTGCGGGCCGGGCTTCGTCGTCGGACGGGCGGAGCCGACTCAGCCGCCGCCGGTCATCTTGGTGATGAGCGCGATGAGGGGAAGGAACATCGCCAGGACGATCGTGCCGACCACCACGGCGAGGAAGACGATCAGCACCGGCTCGATGATCGAAGTCAGGGCGGTCACGGCGTTGTCGACCTCTTCGTCGTAGATGTCCGCCACGCGGTTGAGCATCTCCGGCAGCTGGCCGGTCTCTTCGCCGACCTGGATCATCGAAGTCACCATCTGCGGGAAGACGCCGGATTGTTCGAGCGGCACGGAGAGCGGCTCGCCGTCGCGGACGCGGTCGTGCACGCGCTCGAGCGACTTGGCGATGACGACGTTGTCGAGGGTGTCGCGGGTGATCGTGATGGACTGGAGGATGGGCACGCCGGAGGCCATCAGCGTGCCGAAAGTGCGGGCGAAGCGGGAGACGGAGACGATCTGGACGAACGAGCCGACCTTGGGGAGACGGAAGATCGCACGGTCGAAGATCTCCTTGCCCTTGTCCGTGGCCAGCCAGCTCTTGAGCCCGAAATAGGCGCCGAAGATCACGATGGGCGTGGCCCACCAGAACTCGGTCAGGAGCTTGGAGATGCCGACGACGAACTGCGTGAGCGGAGGCATCTGGGTCTTCTGGCCGTCGAGCAGCTTCTGGAAGGAAGGCACGACCTTCACCATCAGGATGTACACGATGATGATGGCCACGGACATGACGACGCCCGGGTAGACCATCGCGGACTTCACCTTCTTCTGGATGCGCTCGGCCTTCTCGCGGAACTTGGCCAATCGGTCCAGGACCTTGTCGAGCACGCCGCCGGCCTCGCCCGCGCGGATCATGTTGACGTAGAGCTTGTCGAAGACCTTAGGGTGGGCCTGCAAGGCCTCCGAGAGGTTGTTGCCCTGGGAGACGCTTTCGGCGAGGCCGCCCAGGACGGCCTTGAACGCCGGGTTGCGCTCCTGCTTGGTGATCAGCTCAAGGGCGCGGAGCAGGGGCAGGCCCGCGACGATCAGCGTGGCGAGCTGGCGCGTCATGACGGTGACGTCGTTCTGCGTGACCTTGGATCCGAAGGAGAAGCCGGGCTTGGCGGTCGCCGCGGGCGCGGCGGCCTTGGCAGCGCCGGCTTCGGCGGCGAGCGTGGTGACCATGAGGCCTTTCGCCATCAGCTTCTGGCGGGCCTGCGCGTCGTCGGCGGCGTCGATCCTGCCCGAGGTCTGGGCTCCGGTGCGGTCGATGGCGGTGTACTTGTAGTCGGGCATGGGCGGGGGGTTGAGAGTTCAGGTGTACTTCAGGACTTCCTCGATGGAGGTGTGCCCGTCGAAGATGCAGCGCAGGCCGTCCTCGCGCAGGGGACGCATGCCGGATTCGATGGCCTTCTGCTTGAGGACGAGCGTCGGCGCCTTCTGGGTGATCAGGGAGCGCAGGTGGTCGTTGATCGTCATGAGCTCGAAGAGGCCCTGGCGGCCCTTGTACCCCGAGCGGCTGCAATCCGGGCAGCCTTTACCGTAATAGAATTTCTTGTTCGCGATCTCGAGCGCGTCCACGTCGAGCATGGCGACGACGTCCTTGTCCGGCTCGTAGGCGGTACGACAGGTCTTGCAGATGCGCCGCAGGAGGCGCTGGGCGAGGACGCCTTCGAGGGAGGCCGAGATGAGGAACGGTTCGAGCCCCATGTCGATGAGGCGGGTCACGGCGCCGGGGGCGTCGTTGGTGTGGAGGGTCGACAGCACGACGTGGCCGGTGAGCGAGGCCTGCACGGCGATCTGGGCGGTCTCGAGGTCGCGGATCTCGCCGACCATGATGGTGTCGGGGTCCTGGCGGAGGAACGAACGCAGCGCGGCGGCGAACGTGAGGCCCACCTGGTGGTTGATCGGCACCTGCATGATGCCCTCGACTTCGTATTCGACAGGATCCTCGGCGGTGAGGATCTTGACGTCCTCCGTGTTCACTTCGCGGAGCGCGGAGTAGAGCGTGGTGGTCGGGCCGGCACCGGTCGGGCCGGTGACGATGAAGATGCCGTTCGGGCGGCCGACCATCGCGCGGATGCCTTCCTTGATGTCGTCCTGCATCGACAAGGCCTCGAGGCTCAGGTTGACGACGGTCTTGTCGAGGATTCGGAGCACGACGGACTCGCCGAACTGGGTCGGCAGCGTCGAGACGCGGAGGTCGATCTGGCGGCCGCTGATCGTGGTCTTGATACGTCCGTCCTGCGGGACGCGGCGTTCGGCGATGTTCAGGGAAGAGAGGACCTTCACGCGGGCGATGACGGCCGAAGCAAGGTTCTTGGGCGGGGGCGCCATCTCGTAGAGCGCGCCGTCGATGCGCAGACGGATGCGGAACTCGTGCTCGAAGGGCTCGAAGTGGATGTCCGAGGCCTTGGCCTTGACGCCCTCCTGCAGGACGAGGTCGACGAAGCGGATGATCGGCGCCTGGCTGGCCTGCTTGGTGACATCCTCATCGGTGACCGCCACGGCCTCCACTTGGTCGAATTCTCCGATCAGATCCTCCATCGACGTGGAGGTCGGCTCCCCGTAGGCCCGGATGACCCCCGCCTCGACCTGGGCCGGATCGGCCACCCCGATCTCGATGTCGCGCTGCAGGATGAAGCTGAGTTCGCTGATGACCGAGGAATTGAACGGATCCTTGGCGAGCAAGGTCAGCCGGCCGGCTTCGTCGGCCACGGGCAGGACGACGTACTTGTGGGCCTGCGCGGGCTTGAGGAGCTTGACGAGGGCCTCGCCGGGGTCGGCGGGCACGACGGCGTAGAACGGCGCGCCGAGATGGTCGGCGATGGCCTGCAGGACCGCGGGCCGGTCAGCCAGGCCGACGTCGATCAGGCATTCGCCGAAGGACTTCCCGGTGGACTGGTGGGACTCCCAGACCTCCTCGGCCTGGGCGGGCGTGACGATCCCGGCCTCGAGGGCGATGTCGCGGATCAGGTCGCTATGGTCGTCAAACATGGGGCAAGGGGAGCAAGGGATGGTCAGCGGGTCGGGCCGAGGGCGCGCATGCGCTCGCGCATGGCTTCCGGGTTCTGGCAGTAGTGGAAGACTTCGTCTTCGGCGACGACCCCCTGCGCGAAGAGCGCGAGAAGGTCGCTGTCCAGCGTGCGCATCCCGCGGGAGCCGCCGGTCTCGATGTCCGTCAGGAGCTGGTAGGTCTTGCCTTCGCGGATCTTGGCCGCGACGCCGTCGGTGCGGATCATGACCTCGAAAACGGCGGCGCGGCGGTCGTCCTTCGTGTGCAGCAGGCACTGCGAGATGACCGCGGTCAGGGAGACCGAGAGCTGCGCGCGGATCTGGTCGCGGGCCGACGCCGGGAAGGCGTCGATGATGCGGTCGATCGTGCGGGCGGCGCCGGACGTATGCAAGGTGCCCAGGACGAGGTGGCCGGTCTCGGCCGCGGTCACGGCGGCCTCGATGGTCTCGAGGTCGCGCATCTCCCCGATCAGGATGACGTCGGGGTCCTGGCGCAAGGCGGAGCGCACCCCATCGGCGAAGGACGGCAGGTCGGTCCCGACCTCGCGCTGGGTGACGAGGCACTTGGCGTGCGCGTGGACGTATTCGACGGGGTCCTCGATCGTGATGATGTGCCCCTGCTCGTTCTGGTTGATCCAGTTGATCATCGAGGCGAGCGTGGTGGACTTGCCGGAACCGGTCGGGCCGGTGACGAGGATCAGCCCGCGCGCCCGGCGTAGCATGTCCTTGATCACAGGGGGCAGGCGGAGCTGCTCGAGCGTGTACATGGCCGAGGGCAGCGACCGGATCACCATGCCGTACCCGGAGTGGCCGCGGAAAGCGTTGACCCGGAGACGCACGTCGCCCCGGAAAGAGAAGGCGAAGTCGCAGCCGCCGTCCGCATCGAGACGGGCGCGCTGGGCGGCCGGGACGACCCCGAGGACCAAGGTTTCGGCCGCCGCCTTGTCCAGGGCCGGTCCTTCGACGGACATGATCGCCCCGTTGACGCGCAGGCTGGGGGAACGGCCGACGTGCAGGTGCAGGTCCGAGGCTCCGTTCTCGAGCATGGCCTCCAGCAGCTGGTTCATCACGTAGGCCATGCGCTCAGATGACGTCGTCCGCGACGGTGGCGCCGAGCACTTCCTCGATGGTGGTCATGCCGGAGGCGACCTTGCGCTGCCCGTCCTCGCGCATGGTGCGCATGCCGGCCTCGCGCGCCTTGCGGCGGAGGTCGACGAGGTTGGAGCCGCCGTAGATCATCTCCTGGATCTCCTCGGTGATGACGAACAGCTCGAAGACGCCGCGCCGGCCCTTGTAGCCGCGTTCGCCGCATTTGGGGCAGCCCTTCCCCTTCATCGGCGTGGCGCTCGCGAGGTCCTGCTCGGTCATGCCGATGGAGTAAAGCTCCTTGGCGGTCGGGCGGTAAGGAGCGGCGCAGGCCTGGCAGTTGCGGCGCACGAGGCGCTGGGCGAGGGCGCCGCGGAGGGCCGCCGACACGAGGAACGGCTTGACGCCGATGTCCACGAGGCGGGTGACGGCGGAGACGGAGTCGTTGGTGTGGAGGGTCGAGAAGACCATGTGGCCGGTGAGGGCCGCGTTGATCGCGATCTCGGCGGTCTCGAGGTCGCGGATCTCCCCGATCATCACGATGTTCGGCGCCTGACGCAGCATCGCGCGGAGGGCGGCGGCGAAGGTCATGCCGACGTCGCGCTTGACCTGGACCTGGTTGATGCCGGCCATCTGGTATTCGACGGGATCCTCGACGGTGATGATCTTACGGTCGGGCTTGTTGATGTAATTCAACGCCGAATAAAGCGTGGTCGACTTGCCCGAACCGGTCGGACCGGTGACGAGGAACACCCCGTCCGAACCGGAGATGAGGCCTTGGAACTTGGCCTGGTCGTCGGCGAAGAAGCCCAGTTCGGGCAGGCCCAGCTTGAGGCCCTCCTTGTCGAGGATTCGCATGACGATGGACTCGCCGTAGACGGTCGGGAGGACCGAGACGCGCAAGTCGATGTCGCGTCCGCCGGTGCGGGCCTGGATGCGCCCGTCCTGCGGGATCCGCTTCTCGGCGAGGGAGACCTCCGCCATGAGCTTGAGTCGCGAGATGATCGAAGGCTGGAGCCGCTTGGGCGGCCCTTTCATCTCCTGCAGCACCCCGTCGACGCGGAACCGGACCCGGAAACGCTTCTCCAACGGCTCGAGATGGATGTCCGAAGCCTTGCGGCGGATGGCGTCGACGATGAGGGAATTGACGTAACGGATGATCGGGGCGTCGTCCTCCTTCACGTCGCCTCCTTGCGGGAGTTCGACGGCGAGGCCGTCCTCGCCGCCCTTGCCGAGGATGTCGTTGTACGAAGCACCCCCGCCGATCTGACCGTTGTTGTAGCAACGCGAGATGGCGTCCCTGAGCGCGTCCCGCGCGGCGAGCCGGGGGTTGATGGCCAGCTTCAGGAGCCGCGAGATCGAATCCAAGGTCTCGGTGTCCAGCGGATCGGAGATGGCGAGCACCAGGTCGGCGCCGTCCATCTGGAGCGGCAGGATGTTACGTGCTTCGGCCTGCTCCCGGCTGATGAGCTTGAGGATCTCATCGGACGGCGCGACCTGCGCCACATCGACCACTTCCATGTCGAATTCCTGGCCGAGGCCGTCGGTGATCGCGGCCCAGGTGACCCTGCCGATCTCCACCAGCTTGGCCAAAGCCATGGTATCCGGATGCTGGCCCTCGGGGACGGCGCCGACCGCCTCCCGGGCGGCGGTGACGTCAGCCGGGGATACGAGCCCTTTGTCCTGGATGAATTGGATGACGTAGTCGTCGGCGGTCGTCACAGTATGGGAATCCGGGGCGTAAGATGGGGTAGGGAGTTGTCATCCTCGGGAAGGAAGACAGCAGGAAAAAACGACCCTAAATCGGCGGAACCTTGCCGCAACAGCAATTTATCCAAAGGTGGAGGCGTTTTTCAGGCCCCTCATGCGACCGACCGTCGCCGCGACCTGAGCGCGAAGGAAAGCCGGATCCCCGTCGTTCCATAAGACGACGTCGGCACGCTTAACCTTCTCCGCAACAGAAATTTGCGAATTGATGCGGGCGGAAATCTCATGGTCAGCCAGCCCCTTCCGACGGAGGCGCTCGCGACGCGTGTCCTCCGAGCAGGCCACGACCACGACGCAGGCCAACCCCTCCGTCAGGTTCTTTTCGAAAAGCAACGGGATTTCGACGACGTAATCGCGCGAGACATCCGCGGTCGCCTCCAGGCGCAGGCGGGCGACACCCGGATGCGTCAGCCCCTCGAGGAAATCCCGCTCTTCGGCGGAACCGAACACCTTGCCGGCGATCCATCGCCGATCGGGCCGGCCGGCGGCGTCGACGCAGTCCTCGCCCCAGCGGAGCTTGAGCCGGGCGACCGTCTCGGGCGCCTCGAGCACCTGCCGGGCGAGCTGGTCGGCGTCGATGACGCCGAAGCCATGTTCGGCAAAGCAGGCGGCGGCGGTCGATTTGCCGCAGCCGATGCCCCCGGTGAGTCCGATGACCATGCCGGACGCTACGCCGGGGCGTCGCCGAGGGCAAACCTCAAGCAGGACTCGGAGCGGATTGAAGGCCTGAGCCGGAGTCGGTGGCCGGACCGGCGGG
>JBJTAX010000128.1:0-10004 GCA_046091055.1 Verrucomicrobiota bacterium
GCATCGGCCGCGTCAAGGCGATGTCCTTCAGCATCCTGTTCTATTCGCTCTTCAGCGGCGTGTGCTACTTCGCGACGGATCCCACGCACCTCGCCGCCGCCCGTTTCATGGCGGCGCTCGGCATGGGCGGCGAGTGGGCGCTCGGCGTGGCGCTGGTGATGGAAGCCTGGCCGGAACGCCATCGCTCCAAGATGGCCGGCGCCATCGGCATGGCCGCCAATCTCGGCATGGTGCTCGTGGGCTGCATGGCGCTCGCCTATCCCGCCGACGGCTCTTCCTGGCGCATCCACTTCCTCATCGGCGCTTCGCCGGCGATCCTGACCTTGCTCATCCGTCTGTTCGTGCCTGAGTCCGAGAAGTGGGAACGCTCCGCCGCGAAGGAGGCCGCTTCCGTCGCGCCCGTCCGTTCCAAGATCGGCGAGGTCTTCAGCGGTGAGCTCCGCGGCACGACGCTGGCGGGCGTCATGATGGTGTCCGTGGTCTTCGTCGGCACGTGGGGCGCGGTCCAGTGGATCCCGCTCTGGGTCGGTGACCTCGCGGGTCCGGATAATCCCCGCGCCAAGGCCATGGCGATGGTCATCGTCTCCGTCGGGGCCTGTTGTAGCACCTTCGTGGCGCCGTTGCTCCTGGCCGGCCTACGTCGTCGGCTGGGCTACCAATTGCTTTGCGGCTTCGCCCTGATCGCCACGGTCTGGATCTACCGCACGCCGGCGGATTGGTCGGGTGACATGCTTTTCGGGATCTTCCCTTGGGTCATGGCCGCCAAGATCTTCACCCTCGGGATGGCCGCCACGGCTTTCTTCGGCTTCTTCCCGCTCTATCTGCCTGAACTCTTCCCGACCCGCGTCCGCGCGACGGGGCAGGGGATCTGCTACAACACCGGCCGTCTGGTCGCCGTGCCTTTCGTGCTGCTCAGCGGCAAGCTGGTCGAGAGCCTCGGCGGCTACCAGCAGGCCGCGGCTGCGATCACCCTCGTCTACGGGGTCGGCCTGCTCGTCGCCTTCCTCGGCAAGGAAACTTCGGGTGAGGCCCTCCAGGACTGATCAGCGATGAATCCCCGCGACGTCCGGATCCGCGCGGTGCGCTGGCATGCCTTGCCGGTGACCCTGCGCCTGCCGCTGAAGTTCGGCCATGAGACCCTGACGAGCGTGGTCTGCGCGCGTGTCTGCGTCACGGTCGAGAAGGCCGACGGTTCCCGGGCCGAAGGGTGGGGCGAGACCCCTCTGAGCGTGCAGTGGGTCTGGCCTTCGCCGATCGCTTACGATGTCCGTCTCAAGGCGCTGCAGGATTTCTGCGACACGCTGACCGAGGCCTACGCCTCCTTCGGCGCCAGGGGCCATGCGATGGAAATCGGCCATGACTTCCTGGAAGAAGCGCTCCCGGGCGTCCTGAAGCAGTTCAACGCCGGGCTGCCGGAAGGCGTCGCGATTCCCACGCTCGCCGCGCTGGTCTGCTGCTCGCCTTTCGATCTGGCCCTGCACGACGCTTATGGCGTGGCCCATGGCGTGCCGACCTATGCGACCTACTGCGCGCCGTGGATGAACCGCGACCTCTCCGCGTTCGTCACCCCCGCCGCCGACGCCAAGGACGTCTCCTTCGCCGGCCGCTATCCCGCCGATTACTTCCGTGCGCCCGTCACGGCGAAGCTCCTCGCCTGGCACCTCGTCGGCGGGCTCGATTTCCTCACGCCCGCCGAAGCCGGCGCGAACAAGGTCGCCGACGGTTACCCGTCTTCGCTCGATGAGTGGATCAAGGCCGACGGACTGAAGGCGCTCAAGGTCAAGCTGCGCGGCAACGACGCGGGCTGGGACTTCGCGCGCCTGCGGCGCGTCGCCGAAGTCGGCCGGCCGCTCGGCGTCGAACTCTTCACCGCCGACTTCAATTGCACGGTCATGGACCCGGCCTATGTGAACGGCGTCCTCGACCGCGTGAAAGCCGAATTGCCTGAGCTCTGGAGGCGTCTCAGCTACGTCGAGCAGCCGTTCCCGTATGAGCTGGAGGAGCATCCGATCGACGTCCGTTCCGTGAGCCGGCGCATGCCGCTCTTCCTGGACGAGAGCGCGCACGACTGGCGGATCGTCCGCCTCGGCCGCGAGCTCGGCTGGACCGGCGTAGCGCTCAAGACCTGCAAGACCCAGACGGGCGCGCTCCTCAGCCTCTGCTGGGCCCACGCCCATGGCATGCAGCTGATGGTGCAGGACCTGACCAATCCGATGATGGCGCAGATGACGCACGTCCTGCTCGCCGCGCACGCGCCGACCATCGCGGGCGTAGAGACCAACGGCATGCAGTTCTATCCCGCCGCCTCGGCGCCCGAAGCCCTGGTACATCCGCTGCTCTATGCGCGTCGCGACGGCCAGGTCGACGGCTCCAGCCTGCGTGGCCCAGGGTTCGGCTACCGTCTCGGCGAAATCGGCCGCGAATTGCCCCCGGCCCGCCGTTCGGCCGGCCGCTGAGTCCCAATCGGCTTGCCTGCGAGGGGCGGGGCGGGTTTGTTCGACGGACCCCCATGATGCTCCGCTCGCTCCTCCTCTGCCTGCTGTCGCTCAGCGCGTCCGCCGCCGACGCCCCCAAGCGCAAGGTCCTCTTCTTCACCAAGTCCTCGGGCTACGAGCACGAGGTGATTTCGTACAAGAAGGGCCAGCCCAGCTTCGCCGAGAAGCAGCTCCTCGACCTCGGCGCCGCGAACAACATCGCGTTCGTTTTCTCCAAGGACGGATCGAAGTTCTCGCCCGAGTATCTCGCCCAGTTCGACACCGTGATGTTCTACACCACCGGCGACCTCTGCTCCGAGGGCACCGACAAGAACCCGCCGATGAGCCTCGCCGGCAAGCAGGCCCTCTTCGACTTCGTGAAGTCCGGCAAGGGCTTCGTGGGCACGCACTCCGCGGCTGACACTTTCCATACCGACAACGAGGCCGTGAAGGGCCCCGAGCGTTTCAAGAACCATGGCGACAAGGCTGACGCCTACGTCTGCTTCCTCGGCGCCGAGTTCATCCGCCACGGCAAGCAGCAGGCCGGCGTGAACAAGGTCATCGACAAGACCTTCCCTGGTTTCGAGAAGGTCGGCGACTCGTTCTCCTTCATGGAGGAGTGGTACACCCTCAAGGACTTCCGTCCGGAGATCCACGTCCTGACCACCTTCAATGACCCGGCCCTCGAAGGCGACGACTACAAGCGTCCCGCCTACCCGAACTGCTGGGCCAAGAACGAAGGCAAGGGTCGCGTCTTCTACACCGCCATGGGCCATCGCGAGGACGTCTGGACCAATCCGACCTTCCAGCAGATCTTGATCGGAGCCCTCAAGTGGGCGAATGGCGACGCCAAGGCCGCGGACATGTCCCCGAACCTCCTGCAGGTCGCCCCGGGTGCCATGACGAACCAGCCTTACACCCCGACGCCGGCCCCGAAGGCCAAGGCGCCGGCCAAGAAGGCGGACGCCAAGAAGAAGTAAGTCCTCACGCAGGGCGGGCCGCAAAGCCCGCCTTGCTAATTTCTAGGCGGTTTCAACTGTCTCCCCATGCGTGACGCCCCCGCCGAAGCCACGAAGCTCAGCGAGCTGACGACCCATCAGAAGAAGTCCGGCTTCGCCGCTTGGCTCGGTTGGTTCTTCGACGGGCTCGACCTGCATCTCTACACGCTCGTCGCCACGGTCTTCGTGGCTGAGCTGCTCTTGGTCCCGGAGGCCGATCCGACCGTACCGCTCTACGGCTCGTGGATCCAGGCGGCCTTCCTGCTCGGCTGGGCCCTCGGCGGAGCCTTCTTCGGCCTCATCGGCGACCGGCTCGGCCGCAGCCGGACGCTGGTGCTGACCATCCTGACCTACGCCTTGTTCACGGGGTTGTCGTTCTTCGCGCAGACCTGGTGGCAGCTGATGATCTTCCGGTTCCTCGCCGCCCTCGGCATCGGCGGCGAATGGGCCGTCGGGGCGTCGCTCCTCTCCGAGACCTGGCCGAGGAAGTGGCGCCCGTGGATCGCCGCCGTGCTCCAGTGCGCCGTTAACTTCGGCATCCTTGCCGCCATCGCCGCGGTCTTCCTGCTGCAGCAAATTCCTGGCTACCAGCCGCGCTGGGTCTTCCTCATCGGCGTGTTGCCGGCTTTCGTGACGCTCTGGATCCGCAAGGAAGTGCCCGAGACCGAGGAGTGGTCCGCGGAGAAGGGCTAGCAGGCTGCTCCCTCGATCGGCGGATTGTTCGGCGCCGACATCCGGCGCACGACCTTCATCGCCTCCTTGCTCTGCGCGATCTCGCTGACCGGCCACTGGTGCTTCATGTTCTGGCAGCAGGCGTTCATCCGCAACCATCCGGAGGTCGTCGCCCGCTCCCTCGACAAGGCTGGTGTCGTCTCCACCGCGCTCTTCTGCGTCATCGCCGCCTCGGTGCTCGGCAACTTCGCCTCCGGCTGGGCCGCCCAGCGGTTCGGTTACCGTCGAGCGCTGGCCGGTTTCTTCGGAGCCTATTTCGTCCTGATGGGGGCGACCTTCCTCCTGCCGTGGAGCCTCGCCGCCACCTATGGCCTCTACGCCGCCGTGGGTTTCTGCCAGGGCGTCTTCGGCCTCTTCACGATGGCCTTGCCCCCGCTCTTCCCGACGATGCTCCGCACGACCGGCGCCGGCTTCAGCTATAACATCGGGCGCGTCTTCGCTGCCGTGGGCACGGTCTTCTTCGGCATCTTCGCCAAGCCCGCCGATTTCAGTTCGGTGCTGCTCTACGCCTCGTTCCTGTTCCTGCCGGCCGCCATCCTCGCGCTCTGGCTGCCGATCGAAGAGGCTACTTCCTGAGGCCGCCCAGCCCGGCGATCGCCTTGAATTCGGGGGCGGTGACGGGCGTCACGGAGAGACGGTTGCCGGGACGGAGGATCAGCATCTCCTTGAGCGCCGCGCACGCGCGGAGGTCGGAGAGGCTGACGAGCCGCTTGAAGCCCTGGTGGAAGGAGACTTCGATACAGCTCCAGCGCGGGTTGTCCTTGGTCGACTTCGCGTCGTAGTAGTCCGACTTGGCGTCGAACTGCGTGGGGTCGTCGAAGGCTTCCTTCGATACCTTGGCCACGCCGACGATGCCGGGCTCCTCGCAGTTGGAATGGTAGAAGAGCACGAGGTCGCCGACCTTAGCCGAGCGCATGAAGTTACGGGCCTGGTAATTGCGCACGCCGGTCCAGGGTTCCTTGCCCTTGCGTTCGAGTTCCTGGAAGGAGAACTCGTCGGGTTCGGACTTCATCAGCCAATGGTGCATGCGGCCAACGTGCAGGGGAGGGCGGCTTTTTCAAGGCAGGGCTGAGGTCTTGCCCTTTCTGTCGGGGCTCGCCTAATCGCCCCGTGCGCCTGCTGGACTCCCATTGTCACCCGGAATACGCCCTCAAGGCCGGTCGCCTCGAGGCGTGGGTGGCCGAATGCCGCGCCGTCGGCGTCGAAGGCGTGGTGGCCATCGGGACGGACCTGAAAGATTGGTCGGCTTACCGCGACCTCGCCTCCGCGCAGCCGGATTTCTTCCGTCATACCGTAGGTCTGCATCCTTGTCACGTCGAGGAAGGCTGGGAAGACATCGTGGCCGCGATCTCGCCGTATTTCGCCGACCGCACCCATCCGGCCGCGCTCGTGGAGATCGGCCTGGATTATTTCCGCCTGCCGGCCGATGCCGCGGAAGCTGCCCTCATCAAGGGCTGGCAGCAGGAGGCGTTCCGCCGGCAGCTCGCGCTGGCCTATCAGTTCGGATGCCCGGTGGTGATCCACTCGCGCCACGCCTTCGAGGACTGCGTGCGGCTGATCGACGCCAGCGGGGTGGATTGGCGGCAGGTGGTCTTCCACTGCTTCGTCGAAGGCCCCGACCAGGTCCGCCAGCTCAATCAGCGCGGCGGCCGTGCCTCGTTCACCGGCATCATCACCTACGGCAAATCGGAAGAGATCAGGCAGGCGCTCAAGGCCCAGGGCCTCGCGCGGCTGATGCTGGAGACCGACGCCCCTTACCTCGCCCCGCAGTCCGTCCGTGGTAAGGAAAATACGCCGGCATACCTGCCCGAAATCTGCGCCCGGGCCGCGGACATCCTCGGCCTGCCGGCGGACGAAGTCGCCGAGGTCGCGACCCGCAACGCCCGCGAGTTCTTCGGGTTCTGACCCGGGCATGAAAAAGGGCGGGCCTGTCGGCCCGCCCTTGGTCGGACGATGCGAGACGGCTCAGGCCTTGGCCAGCGCCTGCTCGAGGTCGGCGAGGATGTCCTCGATGTCCTCGATGCCGGCGGAGAGGCGGACGTAGTCGTCGGTCACGCCGGCGCTCTGCCGTTCTTCGGCGGTGAGCTGGGAGTGCGTCGTGGAGGCCGGATGGATCGCCAGCGAGCGGGCGTCGCCGATGTTGGCGACGTGGCTGTGCAGGGCGAGGGAGTCGATGAACCGGCGGCCGCCGTCGAGGCCGGACTTGAGTCCGAAGCCGACCAGCGCGCCATAGCCGTTGGTCAGGTATTTCTTGGCGAGGTCATGGTACTTGGAGGACTTCAGGCCCGGGTAGTTGGTCCACTTCACCTTCGGATGGGCCTCGAGGAACTGGGCGACCTTCATCGCGTTGGCGCAGTGGCGCTCCATGCGCAGGTGCAGGGTCTCGAGGCCCTGCAGGAGCAGGAAGGCGTTGAAGGGCGAGAGGCAGCTGCCGACGTCGCGGAGGAACTGCAGGCGCATCTTCATGATGAACGCGATGTTGGCGTTGCCGGCGGGCGGGAAGGCCTTGAAGGCTTCCCAGTGCGGCAGACCGTGGTAGGACATGTCGGGCTCGGTGAAGCCGGGGAACCGGCCGTTGCCCCAGTCGAAGTTGCCGCCGTCGACGACGATGCCGCCGATCGACGTGCCGTGTCCGCCGATGTGCTTGGTGGCCGAGTGGACGACGATGTTCGCGCCGTGCTCGAACGGACGGTTGAGGTAAGGCGAGAGGGCGGTGTGGTCGATGATGAGGGGGACGCCGACCTCCTTCGCGATCTTGCCGACCTCGGCGAAGGGGAAGATGTTGAGGCGCGGGTTGCCGAGGCCTTCGCCGTAGAAGGCCTTGGTGTTCTTCTTCACGGCCTTGCGGAAGTTCTCGGGATCGTCGCCGTCGACGAACGAGACCTCGATGCCGAGCTTGGGCAGGGTGTAGTGGAAGAGGTTATAGGTGCCGCCGTAGAGCTGGGACACCGAGACGATGTGGTCGCCGGCGCCGGCGATGGGTTGGCTGGCCGCGGTGGTGGCCGCCGGGCCGGAGGGGGGCGCGAGCGCGCCGGACCCGCCTTGGAGCGCCGCGAGGCGCTGCTCGAGGTCGTCCGTCGTCGGGTTCATGATGCGGGTGTAGAGGTTGCCGAGCTCCTTCAGGCCGAAGAGGGTCGCGGCGTGCTCCGAGTCGCGGAACTGGTAGCTCGTCGTCTGGTAGATCGGGACCGCGCGCGAACCGGTGGTCGGGTCGGGCTTCTGGCCGGCGTGCAGGGATTTTGTGCCTAGTTTCATTGGGGTGAGTGGGAAGAGTCATCGTGGTTTTTCGACCGGGGCACAAGCCGTAACCCCGTTTATGACCTTGAGGATGCCGGGCCGGGAGGGGCATCATCCTTCATGCGTCTTCCCGGCCTGCTGCTGCTCCTGCCCACGGCCATCCTGTCCGCCGAATGGCGCGAGGTCTGGCGCGACGACTTCGAAGGCAAGGAGATCGACTGGACGAAGTGGGCGGCCGAGGAGAACGGCCACGGCGGCGGCAACGGGGAGCTGCAATACTACTTCGACCGCCCGCAGAACCTGCGCGTCGAGGACGGGTATCTCATCATCGAAGCCCGGAAGGAGAAGCTCAATGTCGCCGGCGTGCTGAAGGATTACTCGTCCGCACGGATCCGCACCAAGCGTCGCGCCGACTGGCTCTATGGTCGGTTCGAGATGTCGGCGCAGCTGCCGGCAGGGAAGGGGCTCTGGCCGGCCTTCTGGATGCTGCCCTCGGAGGAGAAGTATGGCGGGTGGGCCGCCAGCGGGGAGATCGATATCATGGAGTTCAAGGGCCACGAGCCCGACCAGGTCCATGGCACGCTCCACTTTGGCGCCCCGTGGCCGAAGAACATCTATAAGGGCAGGCCGTACCGGCTGCCGAAGGGCGACTTCACGGACGGCTTCCACGTCTTCGCCGTCGAGTGGGAGCGCGCGTCGATCCGCTGGTTCGTCGACGGCGTCCAGGTGCAAGAGCAGCAGGAGTGGAGCTCCGCGGGCGGGCCTTATCCGGCGCCGTTCGACCAGAAGTATTTCCTGGTGCTGAACCTCGCGGTGGGCGGCGGCTTCGGCGGCCCGGTCGGCGCGGACACCCGTTTCCCGGCCCAGTTCAAGGTCGATTACGTCCGCGTCCTGCAGCGGTAGCCCGCGTAGTTCCGTCTCGCCCAGCGGGGCCAAGGTTCGCTAACTGTCCGACCTATGCCCGTGTTCCTGCATGACACCATGTCCCGCGAGAAGCGGCCGTTGCTCCCGAAGCCCGGCCGCGACCTCTATGGCATGTATTGCTGCGGACCCACGGTCTACGGCCCGGCCCACATCGGCAATTTTCGTACGTTCACCGTCCAAGACGTCCTGCGCCGCACCCTCGAGGTCGCCGGCCTTAAGGTTAAGCACGTCCGCAACATCACCGACGTCGACGATAAGACCATCCGTGGGGCCCAGGCCTCCGGTCAGACGCTCGGCATCTTCACGAAGACCTGGACCGATAAGTTCCATGCCGACTGCAAGGCGCTCGGCCTCCTGCCTCCGCATGTCGAGCCGAGCGCGGTCGAGCACATTCCGCAGCAGGTCGCGATGATCAAGGCCCTGGTCGATCGCGGCCACGCCTACGTCTCCAAGGACGGTTCGGTCTACTTCAAAGTCTGCACCTGCGCCGATTATGGCAAGCTGAACCACGTCGACTTCTCCAAGCTCGAGACCCAGTCCGAGAATTCCGCCGGCGAGGCCAATGACGCCGACGAATACGAACGCGAGTCAGCCTCCGACTTCGCGCTCTGGAAGTCCCGTAAGCCGGAGGACGGCGCCAACTTCTGGCCGTCTCCTTGGGGTGAAGGCCGTCCGGGCTGGCACATCGAGTGCTCGGCCATGTCGCTCGCGCACCTCGGCGCCACGTTCGATCTGCACGGCGGCGGCATCGACCTCTGCTTCCCGCACCACGAGAACGAGATCGCCCAGTCCGAGTGCGCCACCGGCGTGAAAGGCTTCGCCGCGCACTGGTTCCATAGCGCCCACCTGATGGTCGAGGGCGAGAAGATGTCCAAGAGCAAGGGCAACCTCTACACGCTGGACGAACTCGTCGCCAAGGGGTTCTCGCCTGCCGAGGTCCGCTACACGCTGATCTCCGGCCATTACCGCAGCTCGCTCAACTTCACCATGAAGGGCGTTGAGGACTCCCGCTCGGCCCTGACCAAGCTCGAGCGCGGCGCCGACCGCCTGCTCGCCGCCGCCGGGTTCACCCGCGCCGAATTCGTCGCGCCCGCGACGCAGGAAGTCCAGACCTCGTGGGGTCGCTTCGCCAAGGCCTGGGAAGTCCTGCAGGACGACCTGAATATCCCGGGTTGCCTTGGTCAGGTCTTCACCGTGCTCGCCGAGAAGGAAGAACCGACGACCGAACAGGCTCGTCAGGATGTCTCCGGTCTCGCCAAGATCCTCTTCGCCCTCGGACTCCAGCTCTTCGCCGCCAAGGCCGAGGTCGCCATCCCGGCCGAAGTCGCCGAACTGGGCGCCCGTCGCTGGGCCGCCAAGCAGGCCAAGGACTTCGCCGCCGCCGACCAGCTTCGCAAGGACCTCGCCGCGCTCGGTTGGGCGATGCTGGACCGCAAGGACGGCTACGACCTGAAGAAGTCGTAAGCGGGGCAGGGCGGCGGTTGACCTCGGCCGACCGCTTCGGCAGTCTCCTGCCATGTCCGCTTCCTCCGCCCCTCAGCGCATCGCCTTCCTGCTCCTCGGCGCGTCGCTTGCCTTCGGTTTCATCGTCGCCTCGGACAAGCTCTCGAAGGCGATCGCGCAGGTCCGCGCCGCGCGG
>JBJTAX010000129.1:0-8861 GCA_046091055.1 Verrucomicrobiota bacterium
TGCGGGGCCTGTTTGGTGGTTATGGTAAGAAGCGAGATAAAATTAAGGGTTGGTTTGAAATTTTGGAAAACCTGAATTGCTGCAAGTTTTCTTGGTACGGGGGTGGGGTTGGGTAGGGTGTGCCTCTCTTATGCCCCACGACCTCTACGACCTCACCCAACACCCCCCTCGCAGCCCCCGCGTCCGCCTTGGCGGTTTGGTCATCCTCCCCCGAATGATCGACAAAGCCCGGGCGACCCAAAAAGGAAAAAATGGCGAATACACCTACGGATGCTCCTTGGACCGTAACGTCCTCGAATTCCTGGGCGTCGATGCGGATCAACTTAAGTCTCAGATTTACAATGGCTTAGGTGATGGTGAGGTTCTTGCTTGGTTGATGGTCAATGCCAGGAAGCCTCGCCCAGCCTACGAAATCGCCGCCTTCAGCGCTTATCATGAGCAGCGCGCTCCGAGTGCTCCTGGCGGACGGGCCAAGGTCAGCGAATACCAGTCTTCGACTCCCGCCGGCGCCAAGCGCGAGGACATCGTCACCTGGTTCGATGTCCTCGACCTGGACGATCACCAGAGCTTCGGCGGCAAAGTCTGACCGTGGCCGCGGCGGGTCATCCTCGGCGCGTATTGCTCGTATGCATGGGCAACATCTGCCGCTCGCCGACGGCGGAAGAAGTCCTGCGGGTGCACGCCCGCCAAGCCGGCCTGACCGTCGAATTCGATTCCGCCGGGACGGAGAACTACCATGTCGGCGACCCGCCGGACCCGCGTTCGGTCCGGCACGCCCGCGCCCGCGGCTACGACCTGACCTCCTTGCGCGCACGCCAGGTGCGCGCGGATGATTTCCTCGCCTTCGATCTCATCCTGGCGGCCGACCCGCTGAACCTACGCGAGCTCCGGCGCCGCTGTCCCGCCGAACTTCATGGCCGGCTGCGTCTGTTCCTGGAAGACGCGCCGTTGCCCGATCCGTATTACGGCGAAAGCGAAGATTTCGAGGCCGTGCTGGATCTGGTGGAAAAAAGGGCCCGTTCGCTCGTCGCGGCGTGGGCACGGCCAACTGAATGATTGCCGAGCGCGGGCGCCCGCGGTTTGCTTCCCGTCACCGATGTACCAAGTGAACTTCAGCGACCAGGCGATGCGCGAGCTCGCCAAGCTGCCTGCCTTGGAGCAGATGGAAGTCATCGAGGCGTTCACGGCGCTGACGCCGGAAGACCTCCTGCGCGGGAGTTCGGACCTGGGAACCGTGCGCCGCGGCGGCCACACCTTCCATCGGCTGCGCGTCGGCGATTTCCGGATCTATTTCGAAGCCGCCGAAGGCTCCCTCCTCGCCCATTACGTGCTGCACCGGCACACCTACGCCGATTTCGCTTTCCGCTCGCGTCTGCCGTTCCCCGAGGACGAAGCCCGCATCGAGCAGGAAGGCGGCTTCTGGAAATACCTCGACGAACCACCGAAGCACTGAACGTGACCACCCCGCCCGACAAACGCCCGTATGCCTCGCCGGAAGAAGCCGCGCGGATCTACCTCCTGCCGAACCTCTTCACGGCGGGCAACATGCTCTGCGGCTTCCTCGCGATCAAGAACTGCATCGAGGCGCGTTTCACCACGCTGACCGCGGAAGGCCGCGCCGAGCATTACCATCTCGCGGTCTGGTTCATCCTCTGCGCCTGCGTGTGCGACCTCTTCGACGGGCGCGTCGCCCGCGCCACCAAGCGCGAGTCCCTCTTCGGCGCGGAGTTCGACAGCATCGCCGACACGGTGTCGTTCGGCGTCGCGCCGGCGCTCATGGCCTGCTTCCTCGTCATCAAGCCGGAAGTCACCGACGACGTCCAGCTGGTCACCTGGCTGCTCGCCTTCGTCTACCTGCTCTGCGCCGGCGTCCGCCTGGCGCGGTTCAACGTGCTGACCAACCCGCTGGTCCCCGGTAACGAAAAAAGGGCGGCCGGCGGCGATTTCGTCGGGCTGCCTTCCCCGGCCGCGGCGGGCATGATCGCTTCCTTGGTGCTGGTCCTCTCCAAGGTGATGACGGATTCCGGGTCTCCCAACCCCTTCGAACAGGCCGTCCAGGCCTGGTCTTGGACGCTTCTTCCGCTGATGCTGGTCATCTCCTACCTGATGGTGAGCAACGTGCGTTTCCCCAGTTTCAAGAAGATCGACTGGACGGCCCGGGCCCGGGCCCGCGGATTCATCCTCATCATCATCGCGGCGGCCGTCCTGTTCCGCTACCCCCAGTATTCCTTCCCCGCGGTCTTCCTCGGCTATATCGGTTATAGCCTGTTCCGGCACGTCTTCCTGCTCAAAAAAAGCGAGATGGACCCGGCGCCAGACGACGATGACGAACCCGTGTCCTAGCTGTGAACAGCGGGTGAGCGAACCGTGTTCCTGGGCCGTTGTGAACAAGCCGGATCTTATTCACGGCCCAGGCACATCGCGCCCTTGCGCGCATCCGCGGTGCGACCAGCGGGTTGCGGACCTGTGTACGGTATTCCGCCCCCTGATGCTGCTACGGGTTTTTATATATGAAGATGAACCAGAGACAGCCCGGCCGGGATTGTGGGCAATGAGGGGTTGCCTCTCCCCCGCACGATGCTCAATTCTGACGCCATCATGAAGTTCAAGGTAAACCGGAACCATTTTTTCAACGGGCTATCCAGCGTGACCAACGTGGTCGGGAGCCGTGCGACGATGCCGATCCTGCAGAACGTGCTCATCGAAGCCGAAGGCGACACCGTCACCTTGACGACGACCAACCTCGACCTCGGCATCTGCTGCCGCATCAAGGCGTCCGTCTCTTCGCCCGGACGCATCACCTTGCCCGTCAAAAAACTGGTGCCGATCGTCCGGGCCCTGTCGAACAGCGACACCATCGTCGAACTTACCGGCAAAGACCGGGTCAAGATCACGTCCGGGAGCTCGGTCTTCCAGGTCGCCGGCCTCCCTGCCGACCAATTCCCGCCCATCTCCAATTTCGCCGGCCAATCGACGATCTCCATCAACCAGGATGACCTTGGCGACATGCTCCGGAAAGTGAGCTACGCCCAATCTTCCGACGAGAACCGATACATCCTGAACGGGGTCTTCTTCGAGTTCGCCGAAGGCAGGCTCACGGTCGTGGCCACGGACGGCCGTCGTCTGGCGAAGTGCGAACGCAAGCTCGCCGGGACCGACAAGGCCTTGGCGCTCATCCTCCCCGCCCGGACCATCGTGGAACTGATGCGGCTGCTGAAGGCGGGCGGCGAAGCCCATGTCTCCCATAACGAACGACAGGTGGGCTTCACCATCGACATCCCGAAGAACGAGGAAGGCCTCCTGGACCGCATCCAGCTGGTCTCCAAGGTCGTCGAAGGCAATTATCCGAACTACCGCCAGGTGATCCCGAAGGAAGCCGGGTCCAAGGTCCGCCTCGAGCGCGAGAAGCTGCTCGAGAGCGTCAACCGCGCCGCGCTGATGACCGACGACCGGAACAACACCATCCGCCTCAGCGTGTCGAAGAAGACGCAGAACCTTGAGATCTCCGCGAAGTCCGAAAGCGGCGAGGCCCACGAGCCGATCGCGGTCAAATACGAGGGCCCGGACGTGAACATCGCCTTCAACCCGCAGTACATCATCGATCCGCTCAAGGCGCTCACCGAGGACGAGATCGATTTCGAATTCAAGGACGAGATGTCGCCGGGCGTGCTGCGTGGCCTCAAGGACGACTTCCTCTGCGTGGTGATGCCGCAGCGGATCTCCTGACGGCCGCGCCCGATCAGTGACCAGGTTCCGCGCAGTCCGGCAGGCCTTGGATCCGGGACAAGATACGGCGGGAGGCTTCGATCGAACGTTCGGGGTGGCCGGACCCAGGGTCATATTCCGACGGTTGCATCGCCTGGCCGAAACGCACGCGGATGCGCGCCGAACCGACCGGGAAATTGGCCCCCCGCGGGAGGACGTCGCGGGCGCCGCGGATATGGATGGGGACGACCGGTACGCCGGACTTGCAGGCGAGAAGACCGGCCCCGGCCTTGGGAGAGGCGATCACCCCGTCCTGGCTGCGCGTGCCTTCCGGGAAGATGAGCAGCCCTTCGCCGGCCGCGAGGGCCGCCAAGGCCACGCGGATCGCGCCGATGTCCGCCTCGCCTCGGTCGACCGGGATGGAATGGCAGGCCCGGATCACGAAGCCGAAGACGGGGTTGTCGAACAATGAGCGGCGGGCGATGAAGGAGATCTCCCGCGGAAGGCAGGATCCGATCAGGGGCGGGTCGAGCATGCTTTGATGGTTCGAGGCGAAAAGGCACGCGCCGGCGGGCACGTTCTCCCAGCCTTCGACCTCGAGCGTCGCGAAGACCTCGATGAACGAACGGGCTCCGTGGTAGACCGCCTTGTAGATCAGGTTCTTCGAATCGAGGATCATCGGTGCTGGGCGGCGACCTTGATCAGCTCGCCGATCTGGGCCACGACGGTCTCGAGAGGCAGGTGCGTGTTGTCGACGCGGCACGCGCCGTCCGGGCAGACCAAAGGCGCGGTCTTGCGCGTGGCGTCCAGAAGGTCGCGTTGGGTGACCTGGTCGGCCTGGCCTTCGGCCGCCCGCCGGAGGGCGCGCGCCTCGGCGTCGGCTTCGAGGAAGATACGTACCTCCGCGTCCGGCAGCACCACGGAGCCGATGTCGCGGCCTTCCATCACCACGCCGGCGAAGCCTTGCTCGCTCGCGAGCTTCACCTGGGAGCGCTGGTATTCCAGGAGGAAGGTCCGCACGGCGGGCAGGGCGGCGATCCTGGACACCGCCGCGTTGACCTCCGGCGTACGCAGGTCGGCGTCGTCGGGCAGGACGCCGTCAAGGGTGAGCGCGGACGAGCGGGCGCCTTGACGGGCGACGATGCGCGACCCGATGCGCAGCTTGGCCAGCGCGGCCGTGACGGACGCGGGATCGGCGGCGTCGGCGCCGGCGAGCAGCAACGCCCGGGTGAGGCTGCGATAATGCGCGCCGGTGTCGACGTGCAGCAGGCCGTGCAACTGGGCGAGGCGGCGGCTGGTGCTCGACTTGCCCGAAGCGGCGCCTCCGTCCACGGAGACGCGCACGAACTTCGTGCGCAGGGCTTCGAGGGCCTCGAAGAAGCGCGGGAAGGTCTTGCCGGTGCAGGCCGGGTCCTCGATGGCGACCCATGGGCGGCCGTCGCCGAACAGGTCGAAGCTGCCGAGCACCCCGAAGCTCATCGCCATGCGGTGGTCTTCATAAGTACGGACCGAGACCGGCCCGGCGGCGGCGGCTCGGCGCAGGGCGGCCCGGTCCGGGTGGATCGTGAGCGAGCAAAGCGTGTCGTCGGCCCGGAGTTCGGCCGCCGTCGGCGACACCTTGATGCCGAGGCGCGCCAGCTCGGTCGCCATGGCGAGGACACGGTCGGTCTCCTGCTGGCGCGTATGGGCGATGCCGCGGATCTTCACCGGCCCGTCGGCCAGGGTCGCGATGGTCGCCAACGTGAGGAAGGTGTCCGAGAAAGCGTTGAAGTCGAAGTCGCCGCCCGTGATGGCGGACCAGCTTCCGACGACGAGCGAGTCGTCGGCCGGCCGCAGCGTCGCGCCGCAGGCGGCGGCGACCTGCGCGAACGCCGTGTCTCCCTGAAGTCCGCCGTCGGCGTAGCCTCCGACCCGGACCGAACTGCCCGGGCCGGTCACGGCGGGCAGCGCGATGAAATAGCTCGCGGCGGTGGCGTCGGGTTCGATCGCATAGTCCGCCGGGGCCGCGTAAGGACCGGGAGCCGGGCAGGACCAACCGCCGTCCGCGTCACGCGCGAGCGGCCGGCCGAACTGTCCGCACATCCGCGCCGTCATCTCGACGAAAGGCTCGGAGACCGTGGAGCCCTTCATGTTCACCGTGGCTCCGGGCGAAAGCGGCAGCACCATGAGCAGGGCGGACAGGAGCTGCGACGAAGCCGACGCATCCACCTCGAGCCGGCCGAGCCGGCCGGCCGTGTGCAGCGTGAACGGGAACCCCGTCGCGGGCGAGCCGTCGGGCGCGAGGGCGCGGCACCCGGCCCCGGTCAGCGCGTCGAGGAGACCACGCATGGGCCGGGCGCGCATGGCCTCATCGCCGTCGAGTTCATAGCGGCCGCCCGGCGCCAGCGCCAGGAAGGCGGTGAGGAAGCGCGCCGCGGTGCCCGCGTTGCCGACGTGGAGCCTGGCGTGCGTTCTCGGGATGCGTCCGCCGAGACCGCCGATGCGGATCGCGCCGGCCGCCTCGTCGGCCGCGACCTCGAAACCCAGGGACTGCAGGGCGGCGACGAGGATCCGGGTGTCGCGGCTGAAAAGGGCGCCGGAGAGGACGGTCACGCCGTCGGCGAGGGCCGCGAGGATGAGCGCGCGGTTGGTGATGCTCTTCGAGCCGGGCACCTGGGCGACGCCGCGGGCCGGCGTCGTGAAAGGACGGATGACGAGGGCGGGGCTCATGCGGGCCGGTCGAGGTCCTGCCGGGCGCCGCGCGCCGCGGCGAGCAGGCGTCGCAGCGCCACGGCGTCGGCCTGTTCGATGGCGGCGCGCAGTTCGGCCGAGCGCCGTTCGAGGGCGCGGAGTCCCGCCGCCGTGTGCCGGGCGTTTGCGAGCATGATCCCGACCCAGAGGTTCTCCTCGCCGGCGGCGACGCGGGTGCTGTCGCGTAGGCCGGCGCCGACGGCGAAAGCCCGGAACCCGTCCTGATCCCGGACGGCGAGCATCAGGGCGGAGGCCGCGGCGTGCGGCAAGTGGCTGACCGCCGCGACGATCTCGTCGTGCCGCGCGGCGTCGGTCTCATGCAGGACCGAGCCAAGCTCCCGCCAGAAAATCCGCGCCTTCTCGAGGGCCGCGGGCGGCTCGGTCCCGGTCGGGGTCAGGAAGCAGACGCGTCCGGCGAAGAGGTTGGCGGCTGCGTGCCCGGCGCCGGCTTTCTCTCCGCCGGCCATCGGGTGCGCGCCGACGAAGGGATTGGCGGGGGGCAGGCGGCGCGCCGCGAGGAGGATCGCGCCCTTCACGCTGCCGGCGTCGGTGACGACGGCGCCGGGACGGAGGCCGGGCGCGATGGCGCGGAACGTCTCCTCGGCGGCGTCCACCGGCGTCGTCACCACCACCAGGTCGGCTCCGCGCACGCAGTCGGCGGCATCGGCGAAGACCTCGGCCACGCCGAACCCGCGGAGGGTGGCGCGGGCGCTTTCCGAACGCGACCAACAGGCCAGGGAGCCGGCCAGTCCCCGCCGCGCCGCCGCGAGGAGGATTGAGCCGCCGATGAGGCCGGCGCCGACGACGGCGATGCGGTTGAATTCAGCCATTTCTAAGGTTGAAGGTGCGTCTTTGATGAACCAGAGTGCCCGACTATTAAAGCAAACAAACCGGCGACGGCAAAGTTGTCGCCCATGCGATGACCCACGGCTCCCAAGACCCCAAGCATAAATTCATCGCCATTCCCGATACTCGGAAGGGCCGCAAGGGGGTTCGCTGGGAGGATTTGTGGTTTCGGGCGCGAGCCCCGGCCTTGGTCGTCGTCTGCGCCGTGCTCGCCGTGGTATCCTTGCTCCTCTACACGTCCGACCGGCGCACCCTCCGGGGAGACGATGACCTCGGAGACCCCGAGCAACTCGACAGCCTGCGTCAGCGGTCCCTTCGTCTGGAGGCCGACTTCGAGGCCTTGCGTCAGCGGAAAACCGAACTCGTCGAGGCGGACGTCGTCCTCCTCGAACAGGCCTTGCAGGCGGAGGAGGAATACATCGCCGCCCGCGGCGCCGTCGGCACCTCCAATCTCCGTCACCAGGCCCTGCGCCGTCGGCTGCATCTCCTCAGGGCCGAGATGCTCAGGCAGGAATCCCTCGCCGCCGAGGAACAGGCGCTCGTCTTGGCCAAGCAGGACGAAACCGCGGCCGTGTCGCTTCTCCGGCGCGCGGTCGCCTGCGAGCAGGAGATCGAGAAACGATGGGAGTACTCCGGCCTTGACGACCCGGGCAGGCGCGCCCGGCTGGACACCCGTCTCCGGCGGCTCGAATCCGGCCCGCTATGGCAGGAAGGCCGCGCGGCCGAAGCGTCTGCCGAACGCTTGTTCTCCGAGCATCCATATGCGGAGGCGGTCGCCGCCTTCGATCGTGCCATCGCGCTCGAGACGGAGTTCCTCGCCAAGTATCGGGACGTGCGTGACGCCGAGTTCGGTCGGGTCGACAAGCTGGCCGTCCGTCGTGAGACCGCCTTTTCCGGCGAAGCCTGGCGCAAGGTGCAGAAACTCGCCGAGGCGGCGGCTCAGTCGGAAAAGGACGGGGACTGGCCGGCGGCGACGGGCGCATGGCAGGCGGTCGTCGAAGGCTTCGGCCAGCTCCTGAACGACCATCCCCGGAGCGAGTACGCGGATCGCGCCCGCGGCGCGGCCTACGCCGCCCGGATGAATTTCGCGCGATATCACGACGATGTCGTCCGCGCCCGGGCGCTCCGCGACCTCGCACGCTCGGCGTTGCGGGCGAGGCAGACCGACCGGGCCGTGAGCCTGATCGCCGACGCCGTCGTTCAGTTCCGCCGCCTCGACGAAGCCGGCACCGGCGTCTTCGGCCCCGCCGATCCCGAGCGGGAGGAACTGGAGTTCCTCGCGGACAACGAGGCCGTGGTGCGCGGAATCCTCCCGACCATCGACCTCCGATTGGCGCCTCTGCCGGGGGGCGCCGGGCGGCTTTTCCGCACCGAGGTCCCGCAAGGACTGTACGCCGCCGTGATGGGCGTCAACCCGAGCGCGGTGCGGCGCGAAGTCAATCCGGTCGACTCCGTCGCCCATCCTGACACGGAAGAATTCGCCCGACGGTTCAGCTGGCTCCTCGGGGCCCGCGCCCGCCTCCCTAGCGTCCAGGAATATCGCGATGCTTTCCTCGCGGGCGGCGCGCCCGGCCCGCGCG
>JBJTAX010000130.1:0-4919 GCA_046091055.1 Verrucomicrobiota bacterium
GCATATCGCCGAGCAGGCCGGCTTCGGCCTCTCGGACAGCGTCCGCGAGTCGGTCATGACGGACCTCCGCGCGCACTTCCGTCCGGAGTTCCTGAACCGCATCGACGACATCGCGCTCTTCAACCCGCTCGGTGCCGAGCAGGTCGCCGCGATCGCAGGCATCCTGCTCCGCGGGCTCAACGACCGCCTCGCCGCCAAGCGTATACGCCTCGTCTGCGACCAGTCCGCCCTCGGCCTCATCGCCGAGAAGGGCTTCGATCCCGTCTACGGCGCGCGCCCCCTGCGACGTTACCTGCAGCGCGAGGTCGAGCCCGCGCTCGCCAAGGCCATGCTCGCCGGCGAGATTCCCGACGGCAGCCTCGTCCGCGTCAAGCGGGCGAAGGACGCCCTCGGGTTCGAGGTCAAGGCCGGCGGGTGTTCGGATTGAAGGAAGCCGCCGGCCGAGGGAGTCTCGGGCCATGACCGCTACGCGCATCCGCTGCGGGGTGGCCGGCACGGGTTCGCTCGGCCAGCACCACGCCCGCATCTATTCGGCCCTGCCCGGCGCCGAACTCGCCGGCATCTTCGAGCCGGACGACGCCCGCGCCGCGGAGATCTGCGCCAAGCACGGCTGCCGCCGCTTCGCCACCCTCGACGAGATGGCTGCGTACTGCGACGCCGTCAGCGTGGTCGTCCCGACGAACCATCACGCCGCCGTGGCGCTTCCGCTCCTCGCCAAGGGCGTGCACCTCCTGATCGAGAAACCGATCTGCGTCACCCTCGAGGAGGCCGCCCAGATCCTCGAGACCGCCGCCAAGGCGGACCGCATCGTCCAGGTCGGCCATATCGAGCATTACAACCCCGTGATGTCCTATCTCGAGAAGGCCGTCACCGCCGCCCGTTACATCACCGCCGAGCGCCTGGCGCCTTTCACCCCGCGCGGCACCGAGGTCGGCGTCGTCCTGGACCTGATGATCCACGACATCGGCATCGTCCTCCAGCTCGCGAACTCCCCGGTCGAGCGCATCGACGCCGTCGGCGTGTCGGTCGTGACCAAGACCGAGGACATCGCCAACGCCCGCATCGCCTTCCGGAACGGCTGCGTCGCCAACCTGAGCGCCAGCCGCGTCTCGCTGAAGAAGAACCGCGAGATCCGCGTCTTCCAGGCCGGCGGCTATCTCTCCATCGACTTCATGGGCCAGAAGGGCCACGCCGTGCGCGTCGACCCGACCGCCGAGGGCGGCTTCGCCAAGGAGGAGATCCCGATCGAGAAGGGCGAGCCCCTCGCCATCGAGCTCGCCTCGTTCACCGCGTGCGTCCGCGACCGCAAGAGCCCGAAGGTCAACGGCGAACTCGGCCGCACCGCCTTGGCGGTCGCCATCCAGGTCACCGAACAGATCCGCGCCGGCATGGCGCGCCAATGAGCGCGTTCCCGGCCATCCCGGCGAGCTTCGACCGGCCCCGCGGGGGCGAGGTCGACGTCCTCGTCGTGGCCGGCGAACATTCCGGCGACCAGCACGCCGCCAAGGTGGTCGCCGACCTGCTCGCGGCCCGTCCCGGCCTGCGCATCGCCGCTTTCGGCGGACCGCAGCTCCGCGCCGCCGGCGCCCAGCTGCTCTTCGACATGACCGGCTTCTCCGCCGTGGGCATCGTCGAGATCCTGTCGGCGTATCCTTTCTATCGTGGGCTCTTCGGCCGCATGGTGGGCTGGACCAAGCAGTGGAAGCCCAAGGTCGTCGTGCTCGTCGACTACCCCGGGCTCAACCTCCGGCTCGCGAACGAGCTGCGTAAGGCGGGCCTTTCCCGCGCGGGTTTCGGCGAGACCGCGGTCATCCAGTACGTCAGCCCGCAGCTCTGGGCCTGGAAGCCCAAGCGGCGTTTCACCATGGCCCGCGACCTCGACGGCGTCGGGACGATCTTCCCGTTCGAGCCCGCGTGCTACGCCGACACGAAGCTGGACGCGCGCTTCGTGGGTCATCCTTTCGCGGAGCCGGGCCACGTCCCCGGACTGCGGCATGACCCGGATGGTCCGGTGCTCCTTCTGCCGGGCAGCCGGCCTAAGCCCGTCCGGAAGATCTTCCCGGCCTTGGTCGAGGCCTTCGCGCTTTTCCGACGCAATCATCCCAAGCGCCGCGCGCTCGTCCTGCACACCGGCGGCGAAGTGCACGCCGAACTTTATCGGCTGCTCGCCGAGTATGGCGACGAAGCCAAGGGCATCGACCTTCGCCCCGTCTCCGAAGGAACTGCGGCCGGTTGCGCCGCGCTGGTCAGCTCGGGCACCATGTCGCTCACTGTCGCGCTGGCCGGCATTCCCGGGGCTGTCGTCTATCGCGCCAATCCGCTGACCTGGGTGATGGGACGTTATCTCATCGCCGGACGTGTCGATCATCTCGGCATCGCGAACATCCTCCTCAAGCGGCAGGCTTGGCCGGAATACCTACAAGGCGCCTGCGAGCCCGCCGCGCTCGCCGCCCGTCTGCAGGCCTGCGTCGAGGGACCCGGGCCGCGGGCGCAGGCCGTCGCGGACGCCGCCGAGCTCCTCGCGCTGCTTTCCGCCAAATCCGGATCCACGCCGGCGGAGTGGGTCGCGTCGTATCTTCCGAAGGAATTCCGCCCATGAAGATCGCTATCCTGGGTTGCGGATATGTCGGCGCCGAATTCGCCCGGCAGGCCAAGGCCGCCGGCCATGAAGTCCTCGGTGTCGTCCGATCCGAGGCATCACGCGACAAACTGCGCGCCGAAGGCATCGGCGTGGAGGCCTTTGATTTGTACGCCGGCGACTGGTCGGCCTTGCCGGCGCGCTTCGACGCGGTCGTCTACGCCGCGAGTACCGGTGGCGGCGGACCGGAAGCCTATGCGCTGGCCTACGACGTCGGCGTGAAACGCGCGCTGGCTTGGGCGGCCGCGGTCGGCGCGCAGGCCTTCGTCTTCACCAGCTCCACCGGGGTGTATCGTCAGGACGACGGACGCATCGTCGACGAAGAGAGCGTCGTCGGCGGGGCCCCGACCGCGGACGCGATTCTCGGCGGCGAGCGGGCCGTGCTGTCGTCTGGTTTCGCCAAGGCGCGAGTATTGCGTTTCGGCGGACTCTATGGTCCTGGCCGACATCACCTGGTCGACCAATTGCGGCGCGGCGACAGCGTCATCGGCGGACGCGTCGACCACTACATCAACTACCTGCACTGCGACGACGCTGCGTCGTCGATCCTCGCGGCGCTCGTCGCGGGCCCGACCGGCGCGCGCGTCTACAACGTCGGCGACGGTTGTCCTGTGACGAAGGAAGCACTCGCCCGCTGGATCGCGGAACGCCTCGGTCAGTGCGCTCCGGTGTTCGATCCGAAAGCGCCGGCGGGTCCTCGGGTCGCGAAAGGTGGCCGGACTCAGCCCAGTCGCATCGTGGCGACGGGGCGGATCCGTTTAGAGTTGGACTGGAAGCCCGCTTTTGCGGACGTTTTCGAAGGTTTGGCCCCTTTCCTGGGCTAAGTCACCCATAGGGGTGTTGCGGGGTCTTACCCCGTTAGCCACGGAACCGTAACAATCGCATGAGAGGATGCCGTCGCATTCGCACCTTCTCATGAACCACCGCATCAAGCAGTTCCTTGCCGCCGCCGCTTCCCTCGGCTGCGCGCTCACCGCCTCCGCCGCCGAGCGGAATCCCGCCCTCGACCTCCTGGTCAAGAAGGGGATCATCACCGCCGAGGAGCGTGCTCAGGCCCTTGAGCAGGCCGCCGTCGCCAACCTGCGCTCCGGCCCCCGCGAGATTCCCTGGTACGAGAAGCTTTCAATCGACGGCTATACCCAGGTTCGTCACACCGAGCAGTTGAATGACGCGGCTTACCTCACCGGCGGCCTTCCGGCCGACCGTTCCGTCGACCCGAATCAGTCGCTCATCATCCGCCGAGGCCGCTTTAAGCTCTCCGGTGATTTCGGCCGCGTCTACCTCTACACCCAGTGGGACGTCGCCGCCGGCGTCGACTCCGGTTCCTCCCGTAACTTAGGCCTGCAGACCCGCGATATCTACGCCGACATCGCCCTCGACGAGGCCAAGGAGCATCGCATCCGTATCGGCGTATCCAAGGTCCCGTACGGCTGGGTGAACCTCCAGTCTTCCCAGAACCGCCTCACGATGGAGCGTCCGGAAGCCCTGAACTCCGCGGTCGAAGGCGAACGCGACCAGGGCATCTACTACATGTACGCCAACACCGAGGACCGCGCGCTCTTCAAGAGCCTCGTCAAGGACGGCTTCAAGGGATCCGGCGACTACGGCGTCTTCACCGCCGGTTTCTACAGCGGCGCCGGCCTGAACCGCGCCGACAACAACGGCGAAGTCCACAGCCTGATTCGCATCAGCAAGCCTTGGGTCGCCGCCAGCGGCCAGATGTATGAGGCGGGCATCGGCGCCTACGCCGGTCGCTTCAAGGTGACCACCGATCTCACCACCGGCACGGGCCTCCCGGGCGGCGTCTCCAAGACCGTCCTCGACAACAACATCAACGCCAACGATCGTCGCGATCTCTCGGACGGCTTCGTCGACCGTCGCGCCGCCGCGACCTTCATCATGTATCCGCAGCCGTGGGGCATCGAAGCCGAATGGACCACCGGACAGGGGCCGCAGCTGAATGATGCCCGCACTGCCGTCACTACCCAGAGCCTCCAGGGCGGCTATGTTATGATCAATTACCGCCACAAGTACGGCGAGCAGTCTGAGCTCCTCCCTTTTGTCCGCTGGAACTACTTCGACGGCGCCCGCAAGTTCGCCACCAACGCCCCGCAGATGTGCGTGAACGAGATCGACGTCGGTTTCGAATGGCAATGGCGCAAGGAGGTCGAGCTCCAGGTCCAGTACACGTTCGCCGACGAGCGCTCGAACACCAGCACGGCGATGCCGACGGTCATCTCGGGTTCCCGCCGCGTCGCGCTCCAGCTCCAGTTCAACTACT
>JBJTAX010000131.1:0-10163 GCA_046091055.1 Verrucomicrobiota bacterium
CAAGGCCGTCAAGGACGTCGTGCACGTTCACGACCTGCACGCGACCCTCCTCCGGCTCCTCGGTTTCAATCACGAGGAGTTCACGTTCCGCAGTTCGGGACGCGACTTCCGCCTCACCGACGTCCACGGGAAGATCGTCCAGTCGCTCATCGCCTGATGAATCGCCTCGTCCCCCTGCTGGCCGTCCTCGCCTTCACGGGCCTCGAGGCCGGCGAACTCCGCACGCTTCGCGACATCGCCTACAAGGATGATGTCATTTCGCAGACGCCGTATGAGCAAGAGCGCTGCAAGCTAGACCTCACCCTCCCGGCCGACACGAAAGGCTTCCCGACCTACGTGTGGTTCTACGGCGGCGGCCTCAAGAACGGCGGCAAGGACCTTCCCTCGGAATATTGCGCGGAGATCCGGGAGAGCCTCGCCCGCGCGGGGGTCGCCGTGGTGACTCCCGACTACCGCCTCAGCCCGAAGGCCAAGTATCCAGCCTATGTCGACGATGCCGCGGCCGCTTTCGCCTGGACCGTCAAACACATCGCCGCACACGGAGGCGACCCTCGCAAGGTCTTCATCGGCGGCCACTCTGCCGGCGGTTACCTGGCTCTGCTGGTGGCCATGGACCCCGAACGGCTCAAGCCGCACGGACTCACGCTCGGCTCGGTGGCCGGCATCGCCCAGGTCAGCGGCCAGGTCTTCAACCATTACACCGTCCGCGAGGAACGAGGCCAGGCCCGCTACGGCATCACCTCCGACGAGGCCGCCCCCGCCTTCCATATCCGTAAGTCGCTCCCGCCGATCCTGACGGTCTACGCTCAGAACGACATGCTCAGCCGCGCCGAGGAGAACATGTTCTTCGTGACGACCCTCAAGGCCGTCGGCCACACGGAAAACTATTCGCTCCGGGTCGCCGACCGCGACCACGCTTCCATCGGCCACGGCCTCCGCAACCTCGACGACCCTGCCCGCCTCGCGATCCTCAACTTCATCGCCAAGCAGTCCGCGAACCGCTGACCTTCACCCTCCATTTCCCCTTCGGGTCCTGCCTGACCATGGCACCCCCCGACCGCGAACCGCCAGCCGCCAACCGCTAACACCTTCTCCATTCGTCCATGCTCCTCCGCCTCGCCCTCCTCTGCATCCTCGCCCTTCGGCTCACCGCCGCCGAGACTTATGACGTCGTCGTCTACGGCGGCACTTCGGCGGGCGTCATCGCCGCCGTCCAAGCCAGGAAGATGGGGAAGTCCGTCCTCATCGTCGGACCGGACGTCCATCTCGGCGGCCTGAGCAGCGGCGGCCTAGGCTACACCGACACGGGCAACAAGGCCGTCATCGGCGGCCTGGCCCGCAATTTCTACCACCGCGTCTGGGTCGAATACCAGAAAGAGTCCACCTGGGCCTGGCAGAAGCCAGACGCCTTCGGCAACAAGGGCCAAGGCACGGTGGCCATGGACAGGGACGAGCGGACGATGTGGATCTTCGAGCCGAGCGTCGCCGAGAAGGTCTTCGAGGAGTACGTGAAGGAATTCGGCCTGACCGTCCTCCGCGACGAATGGCTCGACCGCGCCAAGGGCGTGCGCGTGGTCGACGGACGGATCGCCGAGATCACGATGCTTTCCGGCAAGAAGTTCGCGGGCAAGATGTTCATCGACGCCACCTACGAAGGCGACCTGCTCGCCGCCGCGGGCGTGAGCTACCACGTCGGCCGTGAGGCCAACGCCGTCTACGGAGAGACCTGGAACGGCAACCAGGTCGGCATCCTCCACCATGGCCACCACTTTGGCGCGGTGAAGAAGCCGATCAGCGCCTACAAGGTCCCCGGTGACCCCTCTTCCGGCCTCCTGCCCCGCATCTCGGCCGAGCCGCCCGGCGTGCGCGGCGAAGGCGACAAGCGTGTGCAGGCCTATTGCTACCGCTGGTGCGCGACCGACTATCCGGACAACCGTATCCCCTTCCCGAAACCGGCGAACTACGACGCCTCCCAGTATGAGCTGCTCGTCCGCGTCCTCGATGCCGGCTGGCGCCAGACGTTCCGCAAGTTCGACCTCCTGCCGAACCGCAAGACCGATACGAACAACCACGGGCCTTTCAGTTTCGATAACATCGGGATGAACTACGACTACCCGGAAGCCTCCTACGAGCGCCGGAAGGAGATCCTCGCCGAACACCGGACCTACCAGCAAGGCTTGCTCTGGTTCCTCGCCAACGACCCGCGCGTGCCCGCCGAGGTCCGAGAAGAAGCCAACCGCTGGGGCCTGCCTAAGGACGAGTTCAAGGACAACGGCCACTGGCCCCACCAGATCTACGTGCGCGAGGCCCGCCGCATGGTCGGCGCCTTCGTGATGACCGAGAACCAGCTCACGAAGAAGAAGCCGACGTCGGATTCGGTGGGCATGGGCTCCTACACCATCGACTCTCATAACGTGCGCCGTTACGTGACCCCGGAAGGCCACGTGCAGAACGAAGGCGACATCGGCGCACCGATCTCGCCCTACTCGATCGCTTACGGGGCGCTGGTGCCTAAGCGCGGCGAGATCGCCAACCTCTTCGCACCGGTGGCCTGCAGCGCCACGCACATCGCCTACGGTTCCATCCGCATGGAGCCCGTCTTCATGATCCTCGGCCAGTCCGCCGCGACCGCCGCGGCCCTCGCGATCGACGGCAACCTCGCCGTGCAGGACGTCCCCTACGCGGCCCTCCGTGCCCGCCTGCTCGCCGACGGCCAGGTGCTCGAGCATGAGTCGTCCAAGGAGAAGCCCAAAGGCCACGGCTCCGCCAAGCCGGCTTCCTCCCATCCGGGAGTCACGGTCGACGACGACGAGGCGGTGCTCACGGGCGACTGGAAACAGAGCTCCGCCAACGGCGGCTTTGTCGGTCCGGGCTATCGCCACGACGACAAGGGCGCCACCGGGCCCGTCTCCGCGACCTTCGTAGGCAAGCTGCCCGCCGCGGACGCTTACGCCGTCAGCCTGACCGTCGTCCCTAACACCAACCGCAGCCACGACGCGTTAGTCCGGATCGAGCATGCCGACGGAATCGCCGAACTCCGCGCCGACCTGACCGGCAAGGGCGCGAAGGACGGCCTGCTCCCGCTCGGTACTTACCGCTTCCATGCCGGTCCGGCCAAGGTCACGGTCAGCAACGCCGGCGCCAAGGGCTACGTCCTGATCGATGCGGTGAACTGGCAGGCCCGCTGAATTGAGGGTCTTCCCCATTAATCCATTGAAACCCTCGGCCTGTGGGATTGTCATAACGACATCCCCTATGCGCCTTCCGTCGCTCGTCTGCACCTTGGTCGCCGCCGGCCTGCTCGCCGCGGAAGGCACGCCCGATCCCGTCCGCTTCAATCGCGACATCCGTCCGATCATGTCGGACACCTGCTTCCATTGCCACGGCTTCGACCCGAAGTCGCGCAAAGGCGGCCTGCGCCTGGATCTCCGCGAAGAAGCGCTCAAGGCCGGCAAGAGCGGCGAGATCGCCATCGTCCCGGGCAAGCCGGAAGAGAGCGAGATCATCAAACGCATCTTCTCGAACGACCCCGAAGACGTCATGCCGGAGAAGGAAGCGCACAAGACGCTGACGCCGGCCCAGAAGGAACTCTTCCGCCGCTGGGTCGCCCAAGGAGCCGTCTACGAACCCCATTGGGCCTACAAGCCGCTCGAAGCCCCGGTCATGCCGACGTTGCCTGCCGGTGGCAATAACCCGATCGATGCGTTCGTCGGCGCCAAGCTCGCCGAGAAGAAGACGACGCTTTCGCCCGAGGCGAACAAGGAGCGCCTGCTCCGCCGTCTCTCCCTCGATCTCACGGGACTGCCGCCTACGCCCGCCGAGACCGCGGCCTTCGTCGCGGACGACTCGGCCGATGCTTTCGAAAAACAGGTCGATCGCCTGCTCGCCTCGCCGCACTTCGGCGAACGCATGGCGGTCTGGTGGCTGGATATCGCCCGCTTCGCCGACACGGTCGGCTACCACGGCGACCAGAACCAGCGCATCTTCCCCTACCGCGACTACGTCATCAACGCGTTCAACACCAACAAGCCTTTCGACGTGTTCACCCGTGAGCAACTCGCCGGCGACCTGCTGCCTAACCCGACCGAAGAACAGCTGACCGCGAGCGGCTACAACCGCCTGAACATGATGACCCGCGAAGGCGGCGCCCAGGCCAAGGAATACCTCGCCAAATATGGCGCGGAGCGCGTGCGCTCGGTGTCCAACGCCTGGCTGGGCAGCACGTTCGGTTGCGCGGAGTGCCACGACCATAAGTTCGACCCGATCAAGTCCGCCGACTTCTATTCCCTGCAGGCCTTCTTCGCCGACGTTAAACAGTGGGGCGTCTACGCGAACTATAACTACACGCCGGAGCCGGAGCTGAAAGGCGTCGGCAACGAACACCCGTTCTTCCCTGAAGCCCGCGTGAAGAACGCCTACCTTGCCAAGCAGGACGCCCGCCTCCGCACCGAACTCGAGGCGCACTACGCCGTGACCGCCAAGGCTCTCTCGGCCGACCCGAAGTCCCTCGCCGCTTACCAGACCTGGCAGCAAAGCATCGCTGCCACGCTGGCCCGGCATCCCTCCGGACTCATCAGCCCGGCCGGCACCTCCCTTCTGAAGCCCGCGACGCCCGCCGCCGGTAAGGGTGCCAAGGCTGCCGCGAAGAACACCAAAGCCGCCAATACGAAGATGAAGGCCAAGACCGCGGTCGCGCCCGCGCCCGAAGCGACGCCTTTCGCCGCCGACAGCCTGTTGAAGATCCCGAAGGCCCTCGGCAAGGGTGACGACTTCGCCCTCCGTTTCGACTCCCCGGGAAGCTCGGTCGCCTCGGTACGCATCGACCTCCCGAAAGATTCCCTGCCCGTCGATGCTAGCGTAAATCTCGGCGTTCGCTTCGCCATCGCCGACGCCAAAGGCAAGGAACGTGGCGTGGGCGTGACCCTCGCCGATGCCTCGCATCGCGAGCCGCGCTATAACAGTGGTGTCGAACAGACCGACATCAATGGCGGCTGGGCGCTGAAGATGCCTGCCGCCGACGTCCATGCGGTCTGGCTCCTGGACACCTCGGTCACGCTGAAGCCCGACGAGAAGTTCGTCGTCCGTCTCGAGAATGCTCCGGCGCTATCCCTGAAGATTTCGCTCTCTCCGCTCAGCCATCACGATCCGCTCCAGCTCACGAGTCCGGGCAATATCGCCGCAGTTTCCTCCGCCCGGCCGACCTCAGACGTCATGCCGAGCTTCTTGGTCGCCTCCGCGACCACTCGGGAATCCTTGCTGAAGGCCCGCGCCTTGAACGCCGAGCTCCGCCGGCATGACCACGGCTACGCCTGGACGATGGTCACGCAGGCTACCAAGCCGCTGGAGGTCCGCGTGCTTCCGCGCGGCAACTTCCTAGACCAATCCGGGCCGGTCGTGCTGCCCTCGACGCCTTCCTTCCTGCCCGGCCTGCGGACGAGCACCGAACAGCAACGTCTGACCCGCCTGGACCTGGCCGACTGGATCACCTCGAAGGACAACCCGATCACGGCCCGCACTTTCATGAACCGCCTCTGGCAGGCCTTCTACGGCACCGGCCTCAGCGCCGTGCTCGACGACCTCGGTTCGCAGGGCGAACTCCCTTCGCACCCTGAGCTGCTCGAATGGCTGGCGTTGGAATTCCGCGACCAAGGGTGGGACGTGAAGCGCATGATCCGCCTGATGGTCACCAGCCGGACTTACCGCCAGAGCAGCAGCCTGCGCCCCGACCTCAAGGAGGTCGATCCGGCCAACCGTCTGCTCGCCTCCCAGAACCCCCGCCGACTTGACGCCGAATTCATCCGCGACAACGCGCTCGCCGTCGCCGGACTCCTCCACGCAGCGGACATCGGCGGTCCCAGCGCCAAGCCTTACCAGCCGGCCGGCTATTACGAGCCGATCCAATTCCCGAACCGCACCTATGTCGCCAGCACCGGCCCGGACCAGTGGCGCCGCGGCCTGTACATGCACTGGCAACGCATGTTCCTGCATCCGATGCTCGTCAACTTCGACGCCCCCGCGCGCGACGAGTGCACCGCGCTCCGCAGTTACAGCAATACGCCGCAGCAGGCGCTGACGCTGCTCAACGACCCGGTCTTCGTCGAAGCCGCCCGCGCGTTCGCCGTCCGCCTGCTGAACACGCCCGCCGGCACCGATCGCCTCGCCCACGCCTTCCGCCTCGCGGTCGGACGCGAGATCAAGCCCTCCGAACGTCCGTCGCTCGAGAAACTCGTCGCCGACCAGAAAGCGTACTACGCGGCTAACCCCGAAGACGCGACCAAGTTCCTTAAGATCGGGCAGAGCCCGGCGCCCGCCGGCGACCCCGCCGAACTCGCGGCCTGGACCCAAGCCTGCCGCGTCCTCCTCAACTCCCACGAAGCGATCACCCGCTACTAAGCCCATGCGCCCTTACGACGCCGTCGCCCACGCCCTGTCGATCAACCGACGGAGCTTCCTCACGAAGAGCGCCTACGGCCTCGGCAGCGCGGCCTTCGCCATGCTCGCCGCGAAGTCCGGTTTCGCCGACCTCCACGCCGCTCAGTTCTCCAAGGGGGCGCTCAAGACCCCTCATCTCCCGGTGAAGGCCAAGCGCGTCATCTTCCTCTGCATGGCGGGCGGACCGCCTCACCTCGAGCTCTTCGACAATAAGCCGGACCTGAAGAAACTCGACGGTCAGGCCTTCCCGGAATCGTTCACCAAGGGCCAGCAGATCGCCCAGCTCCAAGGCGCCGTCCTCAAGGCCCGCGGCGGTTCGTTCGAATTCAAGAAGTGGGGCAAGTCGGGCATGGAGCTCACCGACATCTTCCCGCACATCGGTTCGGTCGCCGACGACCTCTGCGTCGTCCGCTCGATGAAGACCGAGCAGATCAACCACGACACGGCCCATGCCTTCTTCAACACGGGTTCCATCATCAAAGGACGTCCGAGCATGGGCTCTTGGCTGCTCTACGGCCTGGGCTCCGAAACAGAGAACCTGCCGGGGTATATCGTGCTGACCTCTGCCGGTCGTACCGGCCTGCAGCCGATCTCCTCGCGTCAGTGGTCCAGCGGCGTCCTGCCCAGCAAGTATCAAGGCATCCAATTCCAATCCAAGGGCGAAGCCGTCCACTACATCGGCAACCCCGAAGGAGTGTGTCAGAGCACCCAGCGCCAGGTCATCGACGAGATCCGCCGCCTCAACGGCCAGCTGGCCCAGGAGACCGTCGATCCGGAGATCGCCACTCGCGTGGCCCAGTACGAGATGGCTTTCAAGATGCAATCGAGCGTACCCGAACTGCTCGACTTCAAGAGCGAGTCCGCGAAGACCATCGAAGCCTACGGCATCAAGGAAATCGGCGACGGTTCCTTCGCTTCCAACTGCCTCATGGCCCGCCGCCTCGCCGAACGCGGCGTGCGCATGATCCAGCTCTACCATCGCGCCTGGGACCTTCACCGCGACCTCGACAACGGCATGAAGATGGGCGCGGAAGACGTCGACAAGGCGACCGGCGCCCTCATCCGCGACCTTAAGGAGCGTGGCATGCTCGACGACACCCTGATCCTCTGGGGCGGAGAATTCGGCCGCACGCCGATGGGCCAAGGTACCGGCCGCGACCACCACATCGCCGGTTACTCGGTCTTCCTTGCCGGCGGCGGCGTCAAGGCCGGCACGACGTACGGAGCCACCGACGAACTTGGCTACAACGCCGTCGAGAACGTCGTCGATGTCCACGACCTGCACGCCACGATGCTCGCCCTGATGGGTATCGATCATCACCGCCTGAACGTGAAGTTCCAGGGCCTCGACGTGCGTCTTACAGGTGTCGCCGGCAAGGTCGTGAAGGGCATCATGGCCTGAGCAGTAAATGACACTTTAACGCCGTTTAATTTCGGCGTTTAGACTTCAACAGGCAGGCCGAAACCGTAAGGTCTTACCATGCCCCTCCCCCGCCTCGCTCTTGCGGTTGCCCTGCTGGCTACCGCCTTCGTCCACGCTTCCGCCGCCGACGCCGTCACGCCTTCCGCGAAGACCGAACTCTTCAACGGCAAGGACACCGCCGGCTGGGTCGTCTTCCCGGAAACCGGCAAAGATTCCTGGTCCATCAAGGACGGCATCCTCGCCTGCACCGGCAAGCCCAACGGTTTCCTTCGCACCTCCCAGAGCTACAAGCAGTATCGCTTCACGGTGGAATGGCGCTTCACCAAGCCGGGTAATACCGGCGTGGTCGTCCACATGACGCCCCCCGACGCGGTCTGGCCGAAGAGCATCGAGTGCCAAGGCATGCACAAGAACCAAGGAGACTTCTACTTCTGGAACGGCGCCACGCTCTCCGGCGGCACTGAGCTCAAGGACAAGAAGTCCGGTAAGACCCGCGGCTATCGCCTCGGCAAGCAGGCCGACGCTGAGAAGTCGGCAGGAGAATGGAACACCTTCACCACGGTCTGCGACGGCAACACGGTCACGATCCTCGTCAACGGCAAGGAAGTGAACAAGGCCACCGGCACCAATCTCTCCGAAGGCTTCATCGGCCTGCAGGTCGAAGGCGGCGCCTTCGAGGTAAAGCGCTGCACCCTCGAACCCCTCTGAGTTTCCCGGCCCTCCAGTCCTCCAGGCCTCATTTCATCGACCAATGCGCCTCCTCCCTGCCCTCCTCACCTTCGCGACCTCCGCGCTGATCGCCGCCGATGTCCCGGCAGGCTTTACTTCGCTGTTCAACGGCAAAGATCTCGCCGGCTGGCACGGCTACAATCCTCACTCCGTGGCCAAGCTCACGGGCGAAAAGAAGGATACGATGCTCAAGAAGATGCGCGACGAATTCTCGCAGCATTGGTCCGTGAAGGACGGCGAAATCTACAACCCAGGCACGGGGCCATACGCCACGACCGACCTGGACTACGGCGACTTCGAACTGACCCTGGAGTACAACATGGCTCCGAAGGGCGACTCCGGCGTCTACCTCCGCGGCGCCCCGCAGGTCCAGATCTGGGATCCGACCGACGAGAAGTCCTTCAAGCACGGCTGCCAGCTCGGCTCCGGTGCGCTTTGGAACAACTCCCCCGGCAAGCCCGGCAAGGATCCGCTGGTGCTCGCCGACAAGCCCGCCGGCGAATGGAACACCCTCCGCATCGTCATGGTCGGCGCCCGCGTGAGCGTCTGGCTCAACGGCAAGCAGACCGTCGACCACGCGACGATGGAGAATTATTACGACCGCAAGGCCGCCCTCGCCGCCAAGGGGCCGATCTGCCTCCAGACCCACGGCGCCCCCATCCGCTGGCGCAACGTCGCGATCCGCGAGATCGCCGGCGCCGAGGCTAACCAGATCCTCGCCGCGAAGACCGACGCCGGCTTCAAGTCGATCTTCAACGGCAAGGACTTCACCGGCTGGGCCGGCGACGTCGGAAACTTCGAAGTCGTCGACGGAGCCATCCGCTGCAAGACGGGCAAGGGCGGCACGCCCTACTACGACCAGGACCTGACCGACTTCTCCGTCCGCCTCGAATTCAAGCTGCCGAAGGGCGGCAATAACGGCCTCGCGCTCCGCTACCCCGGCACCGGCAACACCGCCTACGTCGGCATGTGCGAACTGCAGGTGCTCGATGACAACTACGACAAGGTGAAGGGCAAGATCGACCCCCGCCAGGTCCATGGTTCCGCCTACGGCATGGTCGGCGCCCAGCGCGGCTTCCAGCGCCCCATCGGCGAGTGGAACTTCCAGGAAGTCACGGTCGTGGGCTCTACGATTAAGGTCGAGCTCAACGGCTTCATCATCCTCGAGACCGACCTCGCCACAGTCGACATGGCCACGGTCATGGCGAAGAGTCCCCACCCGGGCAAGGACCGCAAGAACGGCTACTTCGGCTTCGCCGGCCACAACGATCCGGCCGAGTTCCGTAATATCGCGATCAAGGAACTGGCGGCCAAGTAAGCTACGCCGGCAGCCCGCCTCAAAGCACCTCGATTGAGGTTTTTTTTATCAAGTCCCCATTGCAAGCCATCGAGGGCTGCTTAAACGTAAGTTGTCCCTCGCTTACCCCATGCGCCTTCGCCGTCTTAGTCTCATCGCTGCTTACCTCCTTGGGGCGCTCTCCGCCTCCGCCGATAAGGTGCAGTTCAACCGCGACATCCGGCCCATCTGCTCCGACCCGTGCTTCGCCTGCCACGGCCCCGACGAGAACAAGATCAAGGG
>JBJTAX010000132.1:0-3723 GCA_046091055.1 Verrucomicrobiota bacterium
CCCCCAAGGAGAAAGGCAACCGCCTGCTCTTCCCCCACTCCCGCGTGATGATCCACCAGCCGCTCATCATGGGCCGCATCCAGGCCACCGCCGTGGATATCCACATCCAGGCCCAGGAGATGGAACGCCTGCGCTCCGAGCTCAACGAGATCCTCGCCAAGGCTTCGAAGCAGAAAATCGAGAAAGTCACCAAGGACACCGACCGCGACTTCTACATGACCGCCGAGGAGGCCATCGAGTACGGCCTCGCCGACGCGATCGTGAAGAAGCTCTGAGACGGACCGCACGCGCATGGGCATCGGCGACCGGGCCTACATGCGGAACCTGCGCCCCGCGCAGGAGCCGATCTCGGTCACCGCGTGGGTCGTCGGGACGCTGGTCGCATTCTTCATCCTCAACCTGATCCAGGAATCCGCCGGCGCGGACCTGATCGGCTGGGCGATGCTGCACGAGAGTTCGCCCCAGGCCTGGCAGTGGCTCACCCACGGCCTGCTGCACGACGGCTTCTGGCACCTCCTCGGCAACTGCCTCATCCTCTGGTGGACGGGCGCCATCGTCGAACGCGAGCACGGCCCGCGCGCGTTTGTGACGGTCCTCGCCGCCGGCTCCTTGGCGGGAGCGCTCGTCTGGATGCTCACCGGCTTCGGCGGGACGCGCGACGGCCAGCTGGTCGGCATCTCCGCCGGAGTCTACGCGCTCATGCTCGTCGCGCTCCTCGACAAGCTGGACCACCAGGTCACGCTGCTGCTGTTCTTCTTCCTGCCCGTGACCCTGCGCGTGCGCTGGCTCCTCGTCGTGACGGCGCTCTTCGCCCTCCTGGGCTGGGCGTTCGCCGAGCTGCCCGGTCGCCACGACTGGCCGCAGTGGCGGCCTTCCTGGCAGGACAGCATCGCCCACTCGGCGCATCTCGGCGGACTGATCTTCGGCTGGCTGGCCTGGCGCCACCTGCAACGGACAAATGCGGCGCCGAGCTACGCTCATGTTCAAGAGCCGATGGAATCCGAAGCCCCGAGCCCGTCCTTCGAAGCCCCGACCGAGGTAAACACCCCAGATCGTCCGTTCACGCAGGCGCAGGCCCGGGCGGAACTGGACCGGCTGCTCGACAAGATCTCCGCCGGGGGATTCGGCTCGCTCACTGCCGGCGAGAAACGTAGGCTCGAAGAACTCAGCGCCCGCCTTCGCTGAGCCACCCCCCCTTTTTTTATGCGACTCAGCCTCTTCCTGGCCTTCCTCCTCCTCGGGACGCTGGCCTCCGGCCAGACGGACACCTTCACGACCACTCCGTCGATGCGCGACGAGACCCGCGCCACCGCCGCCCTCCTCGAGAAGCTGCACATCAGCAAGAAGGACATGGGGTCGATCGACATGAACTCGGTCGTGCGCACGTATTGCGAGAACCTTGACGGCGCGAAGATGTATCTCACGTCCGCCGAGGTCGGCGAGTTCGTCAACCGCTACGGCAAGACGCTCGACCTCTACCTGCAGCGGGGCAACCTGACGCCGGCCTTCGAGATCTACGCGCTGTTCAAGAAGAAGCTGGCCGACCGCACGGCCGCGAACCTGGCGGCGCTCGACCAGCCGATCGACCTCACCCAGCCGGGCACGTTCCCCGTCGACCGCAGGAAGGCCGATTGGCCGGCCACCGCCGAGGAAGCCGACGCGCTCTGGGCCCGGCGCCTGCGCCTCGACATGCTCTCCGAGCTGCTGGGCGAGGACAAGTCGGGGCCGGGGAAGACGGAGAAGGAGTCCGAACTCCCCGAGATCACCCCGGCCAAGACCAAGGAAGCCGCCGAGCGCCTCAAGAAACGCTACGCGAAAGGCCGCAGCTACCTCGACTTGGACCAGCACGAAGTGGAGGAGCTCTTCCTCAACTCCTACTCCACCCAATACGACCCGCACTCGACGTTCTTCTCCCAGCATTCGCTCGAGGAGTTCGAGATCGCGATGCGCAACTCGCTCGTGGGCATCGGCGCCACGCTCTCCGACGAAGACGGCGTCTGCGTGGTCAAGGAACTCCTGCCGGGCGGACCGCTCGACCTCTCCCGCCAGGTGAAATCCGGCGACAAGATCATCGCGGTCGGCCAAGGCGAGGACGGCGAGATGGAAGACATCGTCGGCATGCGCCTCTCCAAGGCCATCAGCCGCATCCGCGGCAAGCAGGGCACGACCGTCCGACTCCTGGTCGACATGGCGGCCGGCGGCCGGAAGACGGTCACGCTCAAGCGCGATCAGATCAAGCTCGTGGGCCAGATGGCCTCGGCCAAGGCCTTCGAGATCCCGCAAGGCAACGGCAGCTACCTGCTCGGGGTGATCGAACTGCCTTCTTTCTACGGCAAGAACCAGGACGGCTCCGGCTCGAGCCCCTCCGAAGACATCGAACAGCTGATCGCCAAGCTCAAGGCCATGGGCATGCAGGCCCTGATCATGGACCTGCGCAAGAACGGCGGCGGCCTGCTCACCGAGGCGGTCGACATCTCCGGCCTGTTCATCCCGAAAGGCTCGGTCCTCCAGGTGCGCGACAGCCAAGGCCGCTCCGAGGACTACCGCGACGAGGACGAGAAGGTCGCCTGGAACGGCCCGCTCGTGGTGCTGACTTCCAAGCTGTCGGCGTCGGCGTCCGAGATCTTCGCGGGCGCGATGCGCGACCACCGCCGAGCCATCGTGGTCGGCGACCCGACCACCCCTGGCAAGGGCTCTGTCCAGAACATCATCGAGCTGAGCCGCTTCGACCGCACGCTGAAGTCGGCGGTCAAGGTGACCATCCAGAAGTGGTACGCGCCCAGCGGCTCCTCCATCCAGCTCAAGGGCGTGCCGGCCGACATCGTCGTGCCATCCGTCTTCTCGGTGCTGCCCGTCGGCGAAGGCGACCTCGAACGCCCCCTGCCTTGGGACTCGGTCACGCCCACGCTCACCAAGGCCGACGAAGGCGACTGGCTGAAGGCGAAGATCACCGATGACCTCCTCACCCGCCTTTCCGCCAACTCAGCCCGCCGCCAGGCCGAGCTGCCGGAGTTCCTGACGCTTTCCCGGACCATCGACTGGACCAAGAACCGGCAGGTGCGCAAGGAGGTCTCGCTCTCGCTCGACCAGCGCAAGACGGAGCGCAAGGACGACCTGGAGTTCCGCGAACAGATCCGCCGCGAGCTTGCCGATTACGCGAAGCAGGCCTTCAAATCAAGCGAGGTGAAGCTCGACGCCGCCATCGAGCAGGAGAAGAAGGAAGGACCCGGCTCGGCCGCCAAGATGAAGCGCGCCTCGCGCATGCGCGATCCGCTCGAGGACGAAGACTGGCCGGAATACGACATCCAGCTCCAGGCGGCCATCCGCATCGCGGCCGACTGGACCGCGCTGACCGGCGCCACCCCGCTCGCCGTCGCCCTTCCGCCGGAAAAGAAGAAGTAGGCCGCGCCAGCCGCCACGACCAAGGCCGCCCGCCTGGGCGGCCTTTTTGTTGGGGGAAATGTTCGCCATAGCGCGGCCTGGCAGGGCTGACCACCCTTGGTCAGCCGCGGTTGAGCGAGGGCGCTCAACCCTACCTTAGATACATGTCTATGTCGTGACGCGGTCCCGACCCTGCCTCGAGACAGGCGGATGCGATGTCCTCGCATCCCTGCCTCACGCACCTCCCGCCACCTGCCACCTGTATCGGAGGCTTCTCCCCGGATGTGGTCCCAGCCGACAACCGTTAACCGCCAACACCTAACATTTGCACCTTTGCACAGG
>JBJTAX010000133.1:0-20302 GCA_046091055.1 Verrucomicrobiota bacterium
CCGGCCTCGGCCACGCCTTCGGCAACCCGCTGGGCGGCAGCATGAGCCTCGTCTGCGTCCGCAACGGCTCGCTCGCCCGCGAGGCGATCCGTCGTGAGTGCGGCCATGCCGACTGGCCGGCCTTCTCCGCCGCCGTCGACGGTCGAGCCGGGGCGGACGGGCGGAAGTTTGGCGGCGAGATCGGGAGCGGTCGCGGCGAGCGCGGCGGGAGCCCAATCACCTTGACGGATATCCATCAGGTTCATGCCCGCGCCATCACCGGTGTCGATGGCGGCATCCTTGCCGGCGAGCACCGAAGCGAAGAACGAAGAGACGAGGTGGACGCGCTTGGTCTTGACCCAGGCGGCAGGGTCGAGCTTGGCGAAGCGACGGATCTGCGGACCCGTGAAACGCATCGTGGCGACGGAGCCGGTCAGGTCGCAGACGGCCTGGTCGCCGCCGAGGGCGGCGGCGATCTCCGCGCACTCGGCCGCGGTGGACGAGTCCATCCAGATCGGCGAAGTGCGACGGGCAAGGACCGGGGAGAACTTGGCGGACAGCGAAGTGGCACGGTTGCCATCGGCCAGCGCGGCCTCGTAGCCGGCGGCGAGATAGACGCTGCCATGCTGCTGGCCAGAGACCGAAACCGCGTCGACCTGCGAAAGGTCGGTCAGCCGGGCGAGGCGGTCGAGCGCGAGCTCGAGGCCGTCGAGCCAGAGGAGCGGATCGGCGTGCACTTCGCCGCCCTGCCCTCCGCGGAGGAATCCTTCCGGATGTCCGCGGTCAGGGAAGTCGGCGCCGAACGCCGCGCGGGCGCGGGCGACCGTCGTGCCTTTCGCCGTATCCAGGACGAGCGCCGTCGCGCTCTGCGTGGACAGGTCCAGACCCAGGACGATCGCCATGGCCTCAGCGGACGTACTCGTTGATCAGGTTCTCGAGCATCTCCTGGCGGCCGGACGCGAGCGTCGGCGCCTTGATGCCCTGGGCGTAGGCGTCGAGCTGGGCGAGGGTGACCTTGCCGGACTCGACCTTCTTGCCGATGCCGCTGTCCCACGAGGCGTAGCGCTTGGCGACGAACTGGTCCAGCTTGCCGTCCTTGATGATGGCATGGGCGACCTTGAGGCCGCGGGCGAAGGCGTCCATGCCGCCGATGTGGGCGTGGAAGAGGTCGACCGGCTCGTGCGATTCGCGACGACGCTTGGCGTCGAAGTTGAGGCCGCCCTTGGTGAAGCCGCCCATCTTGAGGATGCGCAGCATGATGTTCGTCGTGAGGTAGAGGTCGGTCGGGAACTGGTCGGTATCCCAGCCGAGGAGCGTGTCGCCCCGGTTGGCGTCGACGGAACCGAGGGCGCCGGCGCCCATCGCGACTTCCATCTCATGCTCCATCGTGTGGCCGGCGAGCGTGGCGTGGTTGGTCTCGAGGTTCAGCTTGAAGTACTTCAGCAGGCCGTATTCACGGAGGAAGTTGAGGCAGGCGGCCGAGTCGGAGTCGTACTGGTGGGTCGAGGGTTCACGCGGCTTGGGCTCGATGAGGAACTGCCCCTTGAAGCCGATCTTCTTCGCGTGATCCACGGCGAGGTGGAGGAGCGCGGCGAGGTGGTCGAGCTCACGCTTCATGTCGGTATTGAGCAGCGTGGCGTAGCCTTCGCGGCCGCCCCAGAAGACGTAGCCTTCGCCGCCGAGGGCCTTGGTGGCCTCGAGGGCGTGGCGGACCTGGCTGGCGCCGTAGGCGAACACGTCGGCGTTGGGCGAGGTGCCCGCGCCCTGCGCGTAGCGCGGGTGGGAGAAGAGGCACGCGGTACCCCAGAGGAGCTTCTTGCCGGTGGCCTTCTGGTAGGCCTTCAGCTCCTTGGTGACGCGGGCGAGGTTCGCATGCGTCTCGGCGAGGGTCTTGCCTTCCGGGGCGATGTCGCGGTCGTGGAAGCAGTAGAAGTCGATCTGGCACTTCTGGAGGAACTCGAAGAAGACCGGGATGCGGCGCAGGGCGTTGTCGAGGGAGTCGGAACCGTCATCCCAAGGCATGAGGGCGGTGCCGGCGCCGAACGGGTCGGCGAGGGCGTTGCGCATGACGTGCCAGTAGGCGGCGGCGAAGCGCAGGTGGTCCTTCATCTTCTTCCCGCCGATCTTCTCGTCCGGGTTGTAGTGCTTGAAGGCGAACGGGTTCTTGGACTTCGGTCCTTCGAACTCGATGACCGGGACATTAGGGAAGTGCGACATGTCTGATAGGAGGGAGGGTTCTGACATTGGAGGCGGCCCACCGACTGCCAAGAATGGAATGACCCGGGCCTATGAAGAAAACGACAGGCGGGGAGTCCGCGTACAACTGCGCCTTGCGCCCGCGGAGAGGCGGGATAGGTTGGCGGAATGGAGGTCGTCCACACCATCCCTGAGCTGCGCGCCGCGGTCGCCCGGGCCCGTCAGGCCGGGAAGTCCGTCGGCTTCGTGCCGACCATGGGTTGCCTGCACGAAGGTCACCTCAGCCTCATCCGCCGGGCCAAGCAGGAGACCGGCTTCGTCGTGGTCTCGATCTTCGTCAACCCGACCCAGTTCGGACCCAACGAGGACTTCGCGAAATACCCGCGGACCCTAGACGACGATCGCCGCGGCTGCGAGGCCGCCGGCGCCGACCTCGTCTTCGCGCCGACCGCCGCCGACTTCTACCCCGCCGGCGCCTCCACGCAGGTCGACGTCGAAGGCGTCTCCGCCGGTCTCTGCGGCGAATTCCGCCCGGGGCATTTCCGCGGCGTCGCCACCGTGGTCGCGATGCTCTTCCACGACGTCCAGGCGGACCTCGCCGTCTTCGGCCGCAAGGACCTGCAGCAGCTGGCGGTGATCCGCCGCATGGTGCGCGATCTGCACTTCCCCGTCCGGATCATCGCCCACGAGACGATCCGCGAACCCAACGGCGTCGCGATGAGTTCGCGCAACCGCTACCTTTCGGCGGAACAGATGGCCCAGGCGACCGCCATCCCTGCCGCCATGGCAGCCGCGAAAGCGCTGGCCCGCGCTGGCGTGACCGACGCCGCGCGCCTGCGGGCCGCCGCGGAGGCCGTGCTCGCCGCGCAGCCCGCCCTGAAGCCGCAATACTGCGAGATCGTCGACCTCGCGACGATGGCGCCCGTGGCTTCGACGGCCGGCAAAGACTGCGCCATCGCCATCGCCTGCCATCTGGGCGCGACCCGGCTGATCGACAACGCCGACCTCTGATCAGGCTAGGCTGAGGTAGACGGCGGCGAGCAGGATCAGCGCGCCGAGGAGCCGGCGGGCCATGATCGCGCCGCCCACCTGCTTCTCCGCGTTGGCGAACCAATGGCCGACGACCCAGACCAGCGCCACGCTCCAGAGACCGCGCGTGTTATACAGGACGTTGGTCACGGTGACCTCATGGTAGACCGCGATGCAATAGGCGATGCCCATCGCCTGGATCGTCAGCAACGTGCCGCCGCCGAGGGCCCAGACCACCATCGGCCGGGGCATCGCGCGCAACGGCGCGGAGAAGAAGGGGATCAGCGTGCACGAGAGCAGGCCGACGGTGGCGAACATCACCGGCGCGAAACGTCCGAAGCCGAAATCCCGCACCCAGAGCTGCTGCATCACGTCGGTCGACGCGAAGGCGATCGACGCGAGGAAGGCGAAACCGACGCTGACCAGAAGGCGGTCGCGGTTGGCCCGCCATTCGCCGCCCAGCAAGGCCAAGGCCAGCGAAGTCAGGAAGGTCGCCACCCAGAGCTTCCAACCCAGCTCCTCGCCGCCGGTGAAGAAGACCAGCAGGGCCACGAAGATCACCTTGGTACCGAGCACCGGGGTAGCGATGGAGATGTCACCGCGGCTGATCGCGATGAACGTGAAGACTTGCCCGATGAAGAAAGCCGTCCCGGCCAGGACCGCATGGAAGATATTGGCCGCCGTGAAAGGCTCGCCTCCGTGCAGGAGCCAGGTCTGGAAAAAGACGGCGCCGATGAGGTTCACGATGAACAGAACCCGCCAGGGGTGCCCCCCGTCCATGGCCCGCTTCAGGGCCATCGCGGCGAAGGTGTAGCCCACCGCCGAGCAGAGGGGGATGACGATGGAGGCGGGCGAGCGCATCAGGCAGGCCCGAACGAACGCCCTTCCCTCCCCTCTGGCGAGTCCGAAGCAAGAAAACCTCGCTCCGAACCCGCCCTGACCTTGCTCCCGGCCGGGCACCGGGCATGCTGGAGACATGGGTCATTTCTCCTACAAGACCGAGACGGTCGACCCGCATCGGAAAGTGCTTTCCGAGCAGCTCATCCTGGACCTGAACCATGTCGCGGACGGACCCCTGCTCGCGTTGGCCAAGCTGATCCCCGGCGGCTACATCCATCGCAAGCCTTTCCTGCGCGACGCCAAGTGGCGCTTCAAGAAACGCCTGGCGCACCTCACCGACGACGCCGCCGCCGTCGCGGACCACCTGCCTTGGTTCGCCGAGGGCCTCCGGGCCGACAAGGCCCGCCTGTTGGAGCACCTCGACGAACTTGTCGCCGTGCTCGGCGGCCCGCGCGCCGGCCTGCTCTGCCTGGTCTGGAACCACCGGGCGGACAACAAGGAAGCCGCCTTGCCCGCCGACCTGCTGGCCCGCCTGCTCGCGAACGCGAAGCCGCAGCCCGCCAAGCCGGACGCCAAGGTCTGGAAGTCGGCGCTGGCCAAGCTCGGCGGCGCCGGGGAGAAGGAGCCGGTGGAGTCGGCCGACGTCCTGGACTCGGCCGGCCGCACGCTGCGCCGGCTCCAGCAGGAGATCTCCCAGGGCAAGGCCGCGCGCGAGAACGAGGCACGGCAGATCCGCCGCCAGCACGCGAACGAGATCGAGGCCAAGGACGCCGAGATCCGCAAGGCGCGCGAAGACGCCGCCCGGCAGTCGCAGGAAGCCGCCAAGGCGGCGGAAGCCCTCGAGGCGAACGCCCAGGCGCTGCAGGCGAGACTCGCCAAGGAAGAAGCCGAGGTCGCCCGCCTGCGCGGGGAACTTGAACGCGCCCGCGAACATGTCGCCAAACGGGCCCGTGAGATCGCGGAGGAACTGCTCTCCGAGGAGATCCGCCCCTGGCTCGCCGACGCCCGCACGCTGAAGGCCGCCTCGGAAGAGGTCGCCAAGCTCCGCCAGCTGACCACCGAGACCGTCGAGAAGGTCCGCAAGGCCCAGCGCGACGCCGACCCCTTCCTGGCGAAGGAGCACGAGCTGCGCCAGGCCATCCCGCAGATGGACGAGATGCTCAAGCTGCTGCGCCGCTACCAGCGCACGGCCGGCCAGGCGCTGCCCGAGGTCGTGGCGCTGGAAAAGCGCCTCACCGACCATATCGAAAAAGTCCGCTACGAGCTCGAGAAGCGCGACCAGCCGTCCGACCCCTTCCTCGAGCGCATCTCGGCCAAGATCAACGTCGCCGACAGCCGTGAGCTCAAGGCCATCGAGCAGGCGCTCTCCGCCGCCGAGCAATCGGGGCTCGTCGACTCGCGTCACGCCGACCTCTACCGCCGCGACCTTCACCGCCGTCGCTCCTACCTCGCCGACCGCGCCTTCCACGAGCAGAGACAGTCGGGGCCGCTCGCCCTGCTCGAGCGCGCCGCGGCCACGGGGGAGAAGGCCCGCCTGGCGGTCGACGCCAATAACTTCGCCTGCCTGCGCCCGACCTACCTCGGCCTGCGCCTGCCGACGAAGAAGAACGCCCAGGGGGACAACCGTTTCGTGCTCGACGCCCCGGCACGGCAGAAAGTCGCGCAGCTGCTCGAAAAACTGGCCGACGAAGCCGCGGGGCTCCACGTCTGGGCGAGTTTCGACGGCCAGCCCAGCGCGCTCAAGATCACGAACCCCCGGGTGAAGGCGACGTTCAGCCGGGCCGGCTCCAAAGCCGACCATGACATCATGGACCTCGTCGCCAAGGACAAGACGGTCGAGGCACCATGGTTCGTGGTCTCGGACGACATCGAAGTCCGCGACGCCTCCGCCCGCGTCGGCGCCTACGTGGGCTTCAACGACGCGGTCATCCCGCTGCTGATCAACCGCGGCATCCGGCCCTGAAACAGGACGGGCGCATCCTGCGATGCGCCCGTGCGGAAGGAAGCCGGCGGAAGGCTTACTTCTTCTTGGCGGGAGGGGTCGTCAGCGGCGAAGGCAGGACGCCCGCGAAATCCTCGGCCTTGAGGCCGGGGTGGAACATGTCGAAGGAATACTTGCTGGGCTTCCATTCCACGACCGGCGTGACGTCGGCCTTGGCGGGCACCTCGAGGCCGAGGCCCCAGAAGACGCCGTTGACGAGCAGACGGCGGAGGGATTCGTCCTTGAGGTCGCTGGCCGAAGCCATGGTGGTGGTGAGCACGCGGTTCTTGGTGCCGCCGGCATTGGGGACCTCGCGGGCCCAGGCCACGGCCATCGCGGGGGAATTGACGCCCTGCTCCTGCTTGTCGGTGGCGCGCTTCTTGGCGCGTTCGCTGAGCGGGTCTTCCGGATTCATGCCCTTGAGCACGAGTCCGCGGAGGAGGATCGTCGCGTCGGCGGGCGGGTAGGCCTCATAGACGTCGGTGTCGCCGAAGATCTGGCCGACGCCGTTGAGGATCGCGAGCTTCTCGGCGCCGGGCTCGACGATCGCACGGGTGGCTTCGGACTTGTGGCTGCCCCAGTGGCTGACCCAGGTTTCGCCGAGCACCTTCTTGCCGAAGCCGCCCTGGTTGTTCCAATTATAGCCGGCGAAGGGGCTGTCCTTCGGGATGCCGGAGAAGGCGTGCGTGCTGGTGCGCGTGGCCACGATCGGCACGCCGCGTCTGACGGCGGCGTCGAACTTCGCGAGGGCGGCCTCGTTCCACTTACGGAAACGCAAGCCGAGCACGAGGGCGGCGGCGGAATCGAGGGCTTCGGGCTTGCCGAGCGAAGCGCCGTTCTTGGGATTGATCACGCCGTCGTCATGCGAGAACAGGACGGTGCACCTGAAGCCGTGGCGCTCGGACAGGATGCGGGCGAGCATCGGCAGCGACTCTTCGGAGCGGTACTCTTCGTCTCCCGCGAGCAGGACGACGTGCTTGCCGGCACCGGCGCCCTTGCCGGCGGGGAATTCCAGCCAGCCAGGTCCGGAGGTGAAAGCCTCCGCGGCGACGGCCGGGAGAGCGAGGACGAGGGCGGCCAAGGCGGCCCACAGGGAGAGATGACGCTTCATGGGGTGAAGACCCAGATTGACCGACCGGAGGGCCGTTTCAAGCGCCCTGTGCCGAGGCCGGGTTTTATTTCCGCCCGTCAGCGGACTTCTTCGGCGCGAACGGATCCGGGCGCAGGACTTCCTGGCGGCCGTCCGAATAGGTCGTGACCTGATTGCCGAACGGGTCCTTGCGGATCGTGGCCCGGGTACCGTCACTGAAGGTCGTGGTCGAACCGCCGAACGGATCCGGACGCGTCGTGGCGGTGACGCCGTTGCTGAAACGAGTGGTCGAACCGCCGAACGGATCGGGGGTCGTGATCGCGGTGACGCCGTTGCTGTAGCGGGTCGTGGAGCCCCCGAAGGGGTCCGGCGTCTTCACCGCGGTGACGCCGTTGTCGTAACGGACCTGCGCGCGGCCAAGGGCGTCGGCGCCCTTGACGCCCGAGCGCGGCGGCTCCCCCGTGCGCGGGTCGGCCTTGATGACGACGGAAGGCTTCGGCTCCGGCTTCGTCGGTTCCTTGCGGGCCTCCTCCTTCTTCGGCGCGGCCGAAGCGAAGACGGCGGCGAACAGACCGACGGCGAGGAGCGCGGGGATTCTCATGGCGGCGCCTCCATGAGAACGCGAGAACGAGGGAACGCAAGCCGGCCGACCCCGGAAAACCGGCCGGGGGGCCGCCGCGCGGCCTCCCCCCTTCGCTCGCAGGACCTGGGTCCCTTAGGCGATGATCTTCTCGACCACCTTGCCGAAGTTGTCGGTCAGGCGGAAATCACGGCCGTTGTAGCGGTAGGTGAGCTTGGTGTGATCGAAGCCGAGAAGGCGGAGGATGGTGGCATGGAGGTCGTGCACGTCGACGCCGTCGGCGGCGACCTGGGAGCCGATCTCGTCGGTCTCGCCGTAGTGCATGCCGCCCTTGACGCCGCCGCCGGCCATCCAGCAGCAGAAGGCCTTGGAGTGGTGGTCACGGCCCGAGGCCTGGTTGACACGTCCCGCGGTGGTCGGGGTGCGGCCGAATTCTCCGCCCCAGATGATGAGGGTCTGGTCGAGCATGCCGCGCTGCTTGAGGTCGGCGATCAGGGCCGCGGCCGGACCGTCGATGGCCTCCGCCTTGCCGGCGATCGAGGTGAAGAGGTTGGTGTGATGGTCCCAGCCGCCGGCGTCGACCTGGACGAAGCGGACGCCGCGCTCGACGAGGCGGCGGGCGCAGAGGAGCTTGGCGCCGAGGTCGGACTTGCCGTACATCTCGCGGATTTTCTCGGGCTCCTTGGAGATGTCGAAGGCGTCGGTGGCGGCCGTCTGCATGCGGAAGGCCAGCTCGAAGGACTCGATGCGGGCCTCGAGCTGCTCGTCCTTCTGGACGGTCTGCATGTGGCGCTCGTTGAGCTGGCGGACGAGGTCGAGCTGCTTGCGCTGCGCGTCCTGCGTGGTGAACTCGCTCTGGAGATTGGCGATGATCTTGTTCGCCGGGGCGCCGGGGCGGAAGGAGGTGTTGGCGCCCTGATAGAGGGACGGGAGGAAGGCCGAAGCCCGCGCGTCGGAGCTGCCACCGAGGGAGACGAATCCCGGGAGATCCTGTCTTTCTGTGCCGAGGCGGTAGAGGACACAGGCGCCCAGGGAAGGCTTGGAGAGGATCGCCGAGCCGGTGTGCATCAGCTTGGCGGCCGGACCGTGGGCCGGAAGGTCCTGGTGCAACGAACGGATGACGCACATCTCATCGGCCACGCCCTGGAGCTTCGGGAAGATCTCGCTGATCTCGAGGCCGGACTTGCCGGACTTCTTGAACTCGAAAGGCGTCGGGAAGAGCACGCCGTTCATGCCGGCGGCCGACATGTCGGCCAGCTCCTTCATCTTGGGCTTCGGGTCGAAGGTGTCGAGGTGCGAGGGAGCACCGCCGGCAAAGATGTGGATGACGTGCTTGGCCTTGGCGGCGAGCGGGGCCTTGCGCGGCTTGAGGTTGGCCATCACCTCGGCCTGGGCGTCGCAGACCATGTAGTCGGCGATCATGGTGCCGAAGGCGAGCGTGCCCATGCCGAGGCCGGTCTGGCGCAGGAACTCGCGACGAGAGTTGGGGGTCGGCACGTAATTGCCGCAGCTGGAGTCTTTCATGGGGAGGTTAGGTTGAGGATTAAAATGAGGGTTGTTTCCTAAGATACAAACCAGATTCGCGTGGGGGATTCAATTCAGATAGACGAACTCGTTCGAGCAGATCATGGACTGGGCCAGCATGACCCAGGGATTGGAAGGCTCCTTCCGGGAGACGATTTCCCCGTTATTCACGATTTTGCCCGCTCTGACCGCGGTCTCGATCTTGACCTCGGGGGCGGCGACGCCCTTGGACGCGACGGCCTTTTCCGCCTTGGTCTTCCTGGTCTTGGCGTTCCGGTCGGCCTTGGCGGAGACTTCCGGCTCGTCGATGTACCCCGCGATGCGGGTCACGAACTCCCGGGCGATCTGGCGCTCCTTGGCCGTCGGCGAGCGCTGATACATGATGCGGTAGAGCTGGGTGATGCGCTCGTCGTCGGAGGCGGCCTTGGCCATCTCCGGGCGGGCGTTCACGTTGCGGGCGACCTCGATGGCCAGCGGATTGTTCATGAAGAACAACGCCTGCTGGGGCACGATCGTGGAACTGCGCATGGAGTTCGCCATGTTGGGATCGGCGAAGTCGAACTGGGACTGGAGCTCGCTGAGCTTGTCGCGGTCGATGAAGCCGTAGATGGTCCGCCGGTAGCTGTAAGGCTCGTCGGTGATGTTGACGGCGCGGCCGCCCATGGAGCGGTCGAGCTTGCCCGAGAGCAGGAGCATCGAGTCGCGGATGCTCTCGAAGTCGAGGCGACGGAGGTTCGCATGCCACAGGAACTTGTTGCCGCCATCGATCTTGGTCGGGTCGACCGCGGACTTCTGGACGAGCAGCGGGTTGGAGTTCGGGTTGGCCGACTGGCGGTAAGCCGCCGAGAGCAGGATGCGCTTGTGCATCTTCTTGACCGACCAGCCGCCGTCGACGAAGGCGGTGGCCATCCAGTCGAGCAGCTCAGGGTGCGTCGGGGCTTCGGACATGTTGCCGAAGTCATCGGGCGTCGAGACGATGCCGGCGCCGAAGTGGTGGGCCCAGAGCCGGTTGACGAGCACGCGAGAGGTCAACGGGTTGGTCCGGCTGGCGATGGCCAGGGCGAGTTCGCGGCGGCCGCTGCCCTCGTAGAAAGGCAGGCGGTCGGGGCCGGCGAGGACCTCGAGGAACTGGCGGGGCGCGAGGGAGCCGCGCTTGTTGCGGTCGCCTCGGATGTACACGTAGCTGTCGCGGGGCTTCTCGACGTCGGTGACGACCATCGCGGTGCCGGGGCCGCCCGGGTGCGTGATGTCGAGCGCGTTGATGTCGGCGAATTTGAAATACTTGGCCGGCTTGTTGTTGTTGACGAAGGTCGCGGAGATCGGGACCTGCCAGCTGTCGCAGAAGTCCCGGGTCTCGGCGAGACGCTCCAAGGCCGTGACGGCGCCGAGCTCCTCCACGTTCGGCAGCGGCCAGGGGAAGGCGGCGAGCTGCGCGAGCGCGGGATCATCCTTCTCGCCCCGGCGGCCGGGCTTGCTGCGCAGCTGGATGTGGGCGAGGATCTTCTCGCGATGCTGCTTGAAAGCGGCCTGGTAGGCCAGCGCGACCTCGTCGATCGTGCGGGGCTTAAGGCCGCGCAAGGCCTCGGCGATCAGGGGGTTGACCGGGGTCTTCTTGTCGGCGAGCGCGGCCTCGAGGACGGCGGGGGCGCGGGCGGCGAACTCGTCGGCGGCGATCCGCCTGAGACGCGCCATCGGGCCGGTGATCGGGTGATCCGGTCGGGCCATGACGGCCGCGAAGGAGGGATCGAGCTCGCGGCTCTGGCCGAGGTCGTATTTCTTGAGGATGTCGAAGCCGGCGGTGGAGCGGAAGCCGCCGACCATCGCGGCCATGGCGCGCGGCCCGAATTCGCGGTGGAACGCGGCCTGCATGCCGGCGAGGTGCTTGTAATAGCCTTGGGCGGTCTCGTCGATGAGGGCGGCGAGGCGCTTCTGGTAGTCGAGCCGTTCGGCCCCGCTCGGCGCGTCCTTGCCGACCTGCAGCGTCTCCCGGATCACGGGATTCTGCTGCGGCTCCGCGACGGAGGCGAAGATGCCGTGGAGGGAGTAGTAGTCGGCGGCCGGGATCGGGTCGAACTTATGGTCGTGGCAGCGCGCGCAGGCGACGGTCAGCCCGAGGAAACCCTTGGTGGTGGCGTCGATGCGCTCGTCGATGGTGTCGTCGTTGTTCTGGAAGCGCTTGCCGACGGTGATGAAGCCGAGGGCCGCCAGGCGGGGGTCGTCCTTCGTCAGGTCGGGCAGGCGGTCGGCGGCGAGCTGTTCGATGATGAACTGGTCGTAGGGCTTGTCGGCGTTGAAGGCGGCGATCACGTAGTCGCGATAGGTCCAGGAGCTGTCGAAGGTCTCGATGGTGCCGTTGCGCTTGAGCCCCTTGGTGTCGGAGTAACGCGCGGTGTCGAGCCAGTGGCGGGCCCAGCGTTCGCCGTAGTGCGGCGAGGCGAGCAATCGGTCCACGGTGCGCTCGACGACGGCGGCCACGGCGCGCGCGGGCTGCCCGCGACGCACGGCCAGGGAGTCGAAGGCCATGGCGGCGTCGTACTCGCGGGAGAAGGCGTCGACTTCGGCGCTGGTAGGAGGGAGGCCGATCAGGTCATAGGAGAGGCGGCGGAGCAAGGCCTCGCCATCGGCGGCCGGGCTGGGCCTGAGGCCCTTCTCGTCGAGCTTGGCGAGGATGAAGGCGTCGATCTCGTTCTGGCACCAGGCGGGATCGGAGAGCTTGGTCGGGACGGCGACGGGGTTGACGGGCTGGAACGCCCAGTGCGACCGCGCCTTGTCGGACAGGCCGGTCAGCTTGGCGCCGCCGGCTCCCACCGGGGCGGGCGCGCCCATCTTGATCCATTGCTCGATCAATCCGATCTGCGTGGAAGAAAGCTTCGCGCCGGCCTTCCGGGGCGGCATCGAGATGTCAGGGTCGCCCTGATGGATGGCGACGACGAGGAGCGACTTCTTGAGGTCGCCCGGCACGACGGCGGGACCCAGGTCCCCGCCGGCCAGCATCCCCTGACGGGAATCCATGATGAGTCCGCCCTTGGAGACGCCCTTCTCCTTGGAATGGCATTCGTAGCAGCGCTCGGAGAGAATCGGCCGGATGTTCTTCTCGAAGAATTCGAGGCCGGCGGGGTCCATCTTCTCTTCGGTCGGGGCGGCGGCTGACGCCGTGGCGGCGGTCAGCGCCAAGGCGAGGAAACGGATGGACGGACGCGAGATAGGCATGAGCGGAGGCGGGAAGGAGAAAATCGGGGGAGGGTTTTCTCTGAGTATTTATACTCCTCGAAGCGTGGAAGGTTTCAACCAATTCGTGCCCCTCTTCGCCCCGGGGGCTGAAAGATTGTCAAAAACCTGTCAAAAAGGCGTGTCTGACCCGAAAAACAAGGAAGCCGGCCACAGGGCCGGCTTCCGGAACGCAACCCTCCCGCGCAGGTCAGTTGACGTAGATGAACTCGTTGGAAAGCAGGAGGGCCTGCACCAGCAGCTCGGTCGGGGTGAGCGGATCGCGGGACACCATCTCTCCGACGTTACGCAACATGCCTTCAGCGCCTCCGCCGGTCACCGCCATCATCATGCTCTCTTCGCCGTCCGGAGCCACCACCGGGGCGCCCTTGGTGGGGGGAGCGGCGGCACGGACGGCCGACGCGGCCGCCTTGCCTCGCTCGCCGGAGCGGGCAGAGGGCTTGGAAGCGTAGCTCGCGGCGGCCATCCTCTGCTTGTTGATGAATTCCTGGGCCATGCGGATCTCGTTGGAGGAGGGCCGCCGCTGGAACATGCAACGGAACATGGCGACGATGCGCTGATCTTCGGACATCGCGTTGACCACGTCCTTCCGGGCGGCGACGGCGCGGGCGGCCTCGACCGAGAGGGCGTTGTTCATGAAGAACAAGGCCTGCTGCGGGACGATGGTCGAGTTGCGCTTGGTGTTCGACTGGTCGGGGTCGCCATAGTCGAACTGCGAGAGCGTGTCGCTGAGCCGGCGACGATCGACGTAGCCGTAGAGGCAGCGGCGGTAGCTGAAAGGCTCGTCGGTGATGTTGGCGGGCTGTCCGCCGACGGTGGGCAGCATCTTGCCGGTCAGCATGACGAGGGAGTCGCGGATCGACTCGAAGTCGAGGCGGCGGAGGTTGCCGCGCCAGAGGAGGCGGTTGCCCGCGTCGACCTTGAGCGGATCGGCGCCGACCTTCTTCGTCGTGAACGGATTGGCGGCCGGATCGGAGTCGAGGCGATAGGTGCTGCTGAGCACGATCATGCGATGAAGCCGCTTGGTGGTCCAGCCGTTCTCCATGAAGTCGGCGGCCAGGTAATCAAGAAGCTCGGGATGCGAGGGCTTCTCGGCCATGTTGCCGAGGTCGTCGGGGGTGTTCACGAGACCCTCGCCGAAATGCTTGGTCCAGATGCGGTTCACGGCGACACGTGCGGTGATCGGATTGTCCTTGGAGACGATGGACTGCGCGAACTCGTAACGGCCGCTGCCATCGACGTAAGGACGGCGCTCGCCGACGGTCAGGATTTCCAGGAACTGCCGGGGGACGATGTCCCCTTTGTTGTTCTTGTCGCCGCGCTTGAAGACGTGGCTGTCCTTCGGGGCTTCGGAATCCTGGACGGCCATGGCGTGGCCAGGGACGCCGGGGTGCGAGAGGCGCAGCTCGTTGATCTGCGTGTGGCGGAAATAGGCCACAGGCGCGCGGTTGCCGATGCCGCCGTAGATCGGGCGGTTCTGCCAGTCCTGGCAGAACTTACGGGTGCTGAAGAGCGAGATCATGTCCTCGTTGTCGAAGATCTCGTCATAGGATGGGATGGCCCAGGGGTAGCCGGCGAGCTGGGCGATGGCGGGCGAGGTCTTCTTCCATTCGTCGCCGGGCTTGGCGAGCTGGGCGAGGTGGGCGAGGATCTCGGACTTCTTTTCGTTGTAGACCTTCTGGTAGGCCGCGGCGACGTCATGCATGCTCTTCGGCTTGAGGTCGCGGAGGGCGGCCGCGATGAACGGGTTGACGTGGTTATCCGGGTCGTTGACATACTCCTTCAGGACGATCGGGGCGCGTTCGGCGAAGAAGACGACGGGCACGGCGGCGAGGGCGGCGAAGGGTCCGGTGATCGGCGAATCCTTCTGGATGCGCATCGCGGCGAAGTCGGTGTCGGACTGGAGGTCGATCTTGTAGCGGTCCGAGAACTCACCGGCCTCGGAGGATCCTCTGCGGACGCTGGCGATCATGAGGCGGCCGGCCATCTCGCGGTCGTAGCGGGCGCGCGTCTCGCGCATGTAGCGGAAGAAGCCGGCGACCTGTTCGTCTTGCAGCTGGCTGAGCCGCTTCATGAAGTCGGCGCGCGCGGCGGCCGTGGCCGGCGTGGCGGCGATCGGCGCCTGATGCAAAGGCTCGACGATGGAGGCGAAGATGCCGTGCAAGGAGTAATAGTCCTTGATCGGGATGGGGTCGAACTTATGGTCGTGGCAGCGCGAGCAAGCGACCGTCAGGCCGAGGAAGGCCTTGGTGGCGGTGTCGATGCGTTCGTCGATGGTATCGTGGATGTCATCGAAACGCTTGCCTACGGTGATGAAGCCCAGGGCGGCGAGGCGGGGATCGTCGGGAGAGATGTCCGGGATGCGGTCGGCCGCGAGCTGCTCGATGACGAACTTGTCGTACGGCTTGTCCTCGTTCATCGCGTTGATGACGTAATCGCGGTAGGTCCAGGCGTAGGCGTAGCGGTAATCGCGGAACAGGCTGTCTCCTTGGTCGACCTGCAGGCCACGGGTGTCGGAATAACGGGCGGTGTCGAGCCAGTGACGGGCCCAGCGTTCGCCGTAGTGCGGCGAGGCCAGCAAGGCGTCGACCTGCTTGGTGATGACCGCTTCGGCGGCGCCGGCCGGACGCCCGGTGCGGGCGGCGAGGGAGTCGGCGAGCAGGGCGTTGTCGTAGGCCTTCACGAAGCCCTCGACCTGTTCCGAAGCGGGCGGCAGGCCGATCAGGTCGTAGGACAATCGACGAAGGAAAGCCTCGGCGTTCGCGACGGGGTTGGGCTGGATTCCCTTCTCTTCGAGCTTGGCGAGGACGAAGGCGTCGATGGGATTCTTGACCCAGGATTTGTCCTTCACTTCGGGCACCGGATATTTCTTGACCGGCTGATAAGCCCAATGTTCGCGGGCCTTACCGGTGAGGCCGGTGAGCTTGGCCGCGCCGCCTCCGGGCATCGGAGCACCCATCTTGACCCACTGCTCGAGAAGGGCGACCTTGTCGTCCGGCAGCTTGCCGCCGGTCTTCTTGGGAGGCATCGCGAACTCGGGGTCGGTGTACTGGACCGCCTTGATCAGCAGGGATTTCTCCAAGTCGCCGGGGACGACGGAAGGGCCTTCGTCGCCTCCCTTGTAGGCGCCGTCACGGGAATCAAGGATGAGCCCTCCCTTGGAGGAATTCTTCTCGGCGGAATGGCATTCGTAGCACCGGTCGACGAGGATCGGACGGATGTTCTTCTCGAAGAACTCGAGGCCTTCCTTGGAGGGCGCGGCATCTTCGGCGGCCGCGGCGAAGGAGGTCGCCAGCAGCGTGCAAGCGAGGGCGGTCTGACGGAGCGAACGCATGGTCGTGTCTAGGGAAAAAGTGGGGGTTACGAAAGGGGCGGGGAACAGCACTTAACAATCATGAAAGATGCCCGCCCTGAAGCAAGTATCAAGCCCCGGCGGGCATTCGGATTGATAAGAAACACCCTATGCCGACAATCCGTCCGAGCCCGATGCGCATCCTCATCGCCAACGACAAGTTCAAAGGGGCCTTGGCGGCCGAAAACGTAGGTTTTCATATTAAAATAGGCCTCGAAAACGTGTTTCCGGGGGCCTCCTTCGACTTCTGCCCCATCGCGGACGGAGGCGAAGGCACGGCCCGCGCCGTGACCACTGCGCTCGGCGGAGGCTGGATCAGTTGCGCCACGGTCGATGCCCAAGGTCGGCCGGTCGAGGCAGGCTACGGCTGGGTCGCCGGCTCTGGAACGGCAATCATGGAAATGAGCGCGGCCAGCGGCCTCGCCTTGGTCGGAGATATCAATCTTAACCCAATGCAGGCCAGCACGTTGGGAACAGGAATCCTGTTGCTCTCTGCTCTTAGCAACGGAGCCCGACGCATCCTGATAGGCATCGGGGGAAGCGCGACCAACGACGGCGGCCTAGGGGTGGCCCTATCCCTAGGCTATCAGTTCAAGCGAGGCGGACAGGCTTTCACACCTACCCTCGCCGCTCTTTTGGAGGCGGATGAGCTGATCCGCCCCCCCTCCCTTCCAGGCTGCGAGCTGATCGTGGCCTGCGACGTCGACAACCCCCTCCTGGGTCCGCGCGGCGCGACCCGCGTCTACGGCCCCCAGAAAGGCGTCCGCGACTTCGAGTGGTTCGAGAAGAGGCTTGAGCACCTCGCCGACCTCGCGCGGCGCGACCTAGGCTCCGATCATCGCGCCGTCCCCGGAGCCGGCGCGGCCGGCGGGCTCGGCTTCGGGCTGATGACGTTCCTGGGCGGACGGCTCGTGGGCGGTTTCGACATGGTCGCCGCGCAGGTCGGACTCGAGGCCCGCGTCGCGGCGGCGGACCTCGTGATCACCGGGGAAGGCCGGCTCGACGGACAGAGCCTGCAGGGCAAAGGCCCGGTCGGCGTGGCGCGTCTCGCGCGGCGGCGTGGCAAGACAATCGTCGGCGTCGCCGGCGCCGTCGAGGACACGGCGGAGCTCCGGGCGCTGTTCGACCTGCTTATCCCGGTGAAGCCGGCCGACATGCCTCTGGCCGAGGCGATGCGACGCACCGGAGAGCTGCTCGAGGCGGCGGTGACCGCCCGAACCCGGGCGCTGCGCGCCCTCAGCCCTTGAAGATCGGGATCGGGACGCCTTTGCCGTCGACGGTCGCGTAGAAAGGCCGCCCTTCGATGTCGAAGGCGGTCTTCGGGCTGATGCCCATCGCGCGGAAGATCGTGGCGTGCATGTCGCTGATGGAGACCGGGTCCTTGATCGCGACGAGCGGACGTTCGTCGGCGGTCGCGCCGTAGACCTGGCCCTGCTTCACGCCGCCGCCGAACATGACGACGCTGGTGCCGCCGGTGAAGTGGCGATGGAGGCCGTAGTGGTCGGGACTCGTGATGACGCCGGACTTGTTGAACGCCTGGTCCTTGGCATTCGAACCCGGGCGGCCTTCGATCATGGCGTCGCGGCTGAATTCGCTGGCGATCACGACCAAGGTGCGGTCGAGCAGGCCGCGCTGCTCGAGGTCGCGGATGAGGCGCGCGATCGGGCGGTCGATCTCGGCGTGCAGCTTGGCGACGGTCTCGTGGCCCTTGCCGTGCGTGTCCCACTGGAAGAACGGCACGTATTCGGTGGTCACCTCGACGAAGCGCGCCCCGTTCTCGACCAGGCGGCGGGCCAGCAGGCAGCCGCGGCCGAAGCGGCCGGTGTCATATTCCTTCTGGACCTCCGGCGTCTCGAGCGAGATGTCGAACGCGGCGCGCTCCTTGGCGCTCAGCAGGCGGTAGGCGTTGTCCATCGAGCGCAGCATCGAGGCGTGCTGATGGTCGCCGAGCAGGTCGCGGTCCGGCGAGGCGTCGACCAGTCGGCGGAACTCGCGGTCGCGGCTCACGAAGCGGCCGGCGTCCATGCCCTTCGGCGGGCGCACGGCGGCGGCGGCTTCCTCGGGGAACGGCAGGTTCATCGGTCCGTATTCGCCGCCGAAGAACCCGGCGGTGGTGAAGGCCTTGAGCTCCTCGCTCTCGCCGACGCCCTCGAGGCGCTGGCCGATGTTGACGAAGGCCGGCATGACCGGGTTGCGCGGCCCGAGCACGCGGGCCATCCAGGCGCCGATGTGCGGGCACGCGACGGTCTGCGGGGGGACGTAACCGGTGTGCCAGTGGAACTGGTGGCGCGAGTGCAGGATGCTGCCGAGGTCAGGCTGCACCGCCGAGCGGATCAGCGTGCCGCGGTCCATGACCTGGGCGATGTTCTCCAATCCTTCGCAGATGCGGACGCCGTCCACCGACGTCGGGATCGCCGGGAAGGTGCTGAGCACGCGGTCGTAGGTGAGTCCCATTTCGTATGGGGCGTGACGCTTGGGGTCGAAGGTCTCGGGCGCGGCCATGCCGCCCGCGAGCCAGATGAGGACGCAGGCGTCGGCGGTCGCGGCGGGCTGGACGAGTTTCTCGCCCTCGGCCCGGAGGCGCGGCGCGCCCATCGAAAGCGTCGCGGCGCCGGCGACGCCGAGCATCCGCAGGAATTCGCGGCGGGCCAGCGGCTCGGGGAGGGACGGATCAAGCGGCAGCGGGGAGCTCATGGCGGTCAGCGGATGGTCTGGAAGTCGGGGAGCATGCAGACGGCCCAGAGCAGGTCGGCGATGCCTTGCGGCTCAAGCTCGGCGCCGACCATGCCGGCGGCGACCTTGAGCTCCTCGGCGGACGGTTCGCGGCACAAGGCGGAGAGGTAGAGCCAGTGCACGAAGGCCTCGGGCGAAGCCCAGCCGCGCTGCTTCAGCTTGGCGGCGCCGACGTCGAGGAGGTTGGCGAGGGCCTGCCCGTTGGACAGGTCGATGGCCTCGAGCGTGCTGAGCTCGTTGGGCCGCATGGAGACGATCTGCTCGCGGTTCGGACGGCCGAGCGAGCGCTGCAGGAGGTCGGACTTCGTCAGGCTCGCGCGGGCGGGGAGGCTGCTGGTGCCGCCGGCGCCGGCGAGCATCTCGGCCATGCGGCCCTCGGCCTTGCGCCACGCGGCGCCGCGGACGAGCGCGACGGGCGCCCAGACGACGGCGGGCGTCTTCGGCCTGGCCTTGCCGGCGGCTAAGGCGCCGCGGGCGTTAGGCAGGCTCGCGCTCCATTCCCAGGCGGCGTCGGTCGCGAGCCTCACGCGGGCGCCGCCCTTGAGCTCGACGTTGGCCTGGAAGAAAAGCGCCGCGGAGTTGGGTCCCTTGCCGGCGTTGCGGCCGACGACAAGGATCTGGTTCGTGCCCTTGAGCAGGGCGGAGCCGAGGTCGAAGCTCTTCGGGTCCGCCCAGTCTTCGCCTTCGCCGATCTTCTTGCCGTTGACGAAGAGCTCGAAGGCGTTGTCGCACGTCACGACGCAGACCGCGGACTCGACGTCGGCGTCCAGCGTGAGCTGCCGGCGGAAGGAACGCGCCTCGCCGGCCGCGGGGACACGGCCGCCGGCGAGGTCGCCGGACCAGATCGCGGCGGCGAGCAGCGGCTCCACGACGGGCTTCTGCGGGGCCGCGGCGACCGGGGCGGCGCGGGGCACCTTGAGCTCGACCTTGGCGGGCGTCGTGCCGGGGAGCCGCCAGACGGCGTCGACGAACTGCTCGGCGGTGAGGCGCTTGGCGCGCGGGCCGCGGTAGACGGAGCCCTTTTCCTCCGCGTCGCGGGCGAGGACCTCGGCGCGCGACTGGTAAGCCTCCGAGGTGGCGATGAACTCGAGGACGGCCTTGAGGTCGTAGTTCGCGTCGACGAGGCGGGCGGCGAGGACGTCGAGCAGGTCCGCGTTCCACGGCGGGGTGTCCATCGCGTCGGTGGGATGGACGACGCCGCGTCCCATCAGCCGGTGCCACAGGCGGTTGACGATCGTGCGCTGGAAGCGGCCGTTCTCGGGATGCGTGACGAGCGCGGCCAGCTGAGCGAGCCGCTCGGAACGCGGCTTGGAACCGTCGACCTGGCCGAGCTCGGGATAAGGCCAGGCGGCGACGGCGGCCTTGCCGGTCGGGATGTCGCAGCGGACGAGCTCCATCGGGCGCTCGGCGAAGATCGCGGCGAGGCCGTAGGCGTCGCGCAGCTTCCAGCGGTCCACGAAACTGTCGTGGCAGGAGGCGCACTTCATGTTGATGCCGAGGAAGGCCTGCGAGACGCTCTGCGCATACTGCAGCTCGGGGACCTGCCCGGCGCTGACGGCGCCGCGCCAGACGATGCCCTTGGCGAATCCCTCGCTGTCGGCGGAAGGCGCGACGAGCTCGCGCGCGAAGCGGTCATAAGGCTTGTTGGTCAGGAGCGAGACGTAGAGCCAGCTGGTGATCTGCTTGCGGCCGCCGTCGATGTAGCCGGTCCCGGCGTAGTCGTTGCGGAGGAGGTCGTTCCAGAACACCATCCAGTGGTCGGCGTAATCG
>JBJTAX010000134.1:0-3952 GCA_046091055.1 Verrucomicrobiota bacterium
GTCGCGATCAGGTCATCGAACTTCGCGTGGTGGGTGATCCAGGGCTTCGTGTCGATCACGCCGTCCTCGATCAGTTTGATGATGCGGGCGAAGTCCTTCGAAAGGGCGTTGCGGCTCGCCATGACGGCCAGCTCGCGGCGGTGGAGGTGCGGGGCGTGCGGGAAGGTCAGGTCCTGCTGCGTGATGCCTACGTAGACCACGCGGGCCGCGAAGGCTGCGTAGGCGAAGCAGGCCACCATCGATTTGTTGCTGCCCGTGGCGTCGATGACCACGTCGGCCAGCTGGCCGGCGGTGAGGGCCGCGAGCGCGGCGACCTCGGAGCCGTCGCCCTTGGCGAGGATGACGCCGTCCACTTTCATCACGTCAGTACAGAACTTCAGGCGGTCGGCGTTCATGTCCATCACGACGCACTTCGCGCCGGAGACCTTCACGAACTCCACGGCCGAGAGGCCGATCGGGCCGGAACCGATGACGAGGACCGTCTCGCCGACCTTGGGCGCGGCGCGGTCGACGGCATGGCAGCCGATGGCGAGCGTCTCGACGAGCGCGAGCTGGTCGTAGGAGAGCTGCGTGGAGATATGCAGCTTGCGGGCCGGCAGCAGGAACTGCTCGGCCATGCCTCCGTCGCACATCACGCCGAGCGTCTTGTGGTTCTCGCAGCAGTTGGTGAAACCGCGGCGGCAGCTGTAGCACGTCTGGCAGTTGATGTAGGGCTCGACCGAGCAACGGTCGCCCGACTTGACGTTCGTCACGCCCGGTCCGACCGCGAGGACTTCGACACCGAGCTCATGGCCGGGAATTCGCGGATAGGAATAGAACGGCATCTTGCCGAGGTAGCCGCCGTAGTCGGTGCCGCAGATGCCGATGCGGTGGACGCGGACGACCGCCTCGCCTGCGGCGGGCGCGGGCGGCGCGGGGATGTCGATGCGCGCGAACTGACCGGGCTGGTCGAGGCGGATTGCCTTCATCGGCTCAGTTGTTCTCCTTCAGGCCTTCGAGGTGGCCGAGGTTCTTGACCGGGGCGAAGATCGCCTGGACTTCGGAGAGGAGCTGCTGGTCGATCGGTTCCGAGGCCCACTTGGCCCAGTTGCGGATGTTCGTCGGATTGGCGCTGCCCGAGACCGTCGTGGCGATGTCGGGATGCTGGAGCGAGAACTGGAGCGCGAGCTTGGCGATGTCGCTGCCCTTGGCGGCGCAATGGGCGGCGGCGGCGCGGGCGGCGGCCTTCACTTCCTCCGGCTCCTTGAGCCAGGCGGGCAGCGGCGCGTTGGTGAGCAGACGGGCGCTGAATGGGCCGGCGTTCATGACGCCGATGCCCTTGGCCTTCAGGTAAGGTAAGGTCTCATCGGAGAAACGGGTGTTCTGAAGGGTGTGCTGGTTGTAGCTGAGCACGCAATCGACCTCGGCCTGGTCGCAGATGAACTTGAAGATCTTCTGCGGATAGCCGCTGAAGCCGATGGCGCGGATCTTGCCGGCCTGCTTCGCCTTGCGGAGCGCGGGGATCGTCTCGTCGACGATCTGCTGCATGGGCACGAACTCGATGTCGTGGCAGAGCGCGATGTCGATATGGTCCGTGCCGAGACGGTGCAGCGAAACGTCGATGCTCTCCGCGACGCGCTTCGCGCTGAAATCGAAGTGGCCGATGTCGTAGCGGCCGACCTTGGTGCTGAGCACGTAGCGGTCGCGGGGGACGCCGCGGAGGGCGATGCCGAGCAGGACCTCCGACATCCCGCGTCCGTAGAAGGGCGCGGTGTCGATGAAGTTGAGGCCGCAGTCGAGGGCGACCTGGACGGACTTCAACGCGTCGTCGAGGGCGACGCTGCGGAATTCCTGGCCGAGCGACGAGGCGCCGAAGCTGAGGATGGGGAGTTCGATCCCGGTCTGGCCGAGGGGGCGGGTCTTCATGGGGCGAAAGTTCAGGCGGTGCGGCAGCCGACGGTGAGGAGCACGTTGCCCCAGAGCGCCTGGTCGCCGGTCTGGATGGTGAGGATGTGGTCGGCGGATTCGACGGCCTTGTAGAAGTCCCACTTCAGGATCGGCTGCAGCTCGAGCTTCAGGCCGGCGGCCTTCACTTCCTGGCGGAACTCGGCCCACACGGGCGGCTCGCCCTTCTGCGCGTAGGAGTCGTCGGCCGGGATGCCCATCGTGTTGACGGCGTCGACCGGCACGGCGCTGAGCACCGCGCGCAGCACTTGGGCGACGGTCGGGATGCCCGGCGAGAGGTTGAGCGAGACCAGCTCGGCGTACGGGCCCTTCTTGCCCCAGACCGGGTAGTTGCCGTCGGCGATGAGGATCACGGAGTGGTGGCCCGCGCGGGCGAGCACTTCGGAGATCTTCGGATGGATGAGCTGGTGCTTGAGCATGGTCTTAGCGGGGTAAGTGGGCGCGGATGGCCTTGATGGTCTGCGCGGCGGCGGCTTCGGAGTCGGGCAGCGGCAGGATCTCGCCGGAGAGATAGCCCGCGAAGCCGATGTCCTGGAGCGCGGCGATGACGGAGGCCGTCTCCGTATGGCCGAAGCCGATCGCCTGGCGGTTGCTGTCGGCGAAGTGGACGTGGCCGACGTGACGTCCGCAGGCGCGGAGCGTGGCGGCGACCGAGACCTCCTCGATGTTCATGTGGAACAAGTCGCAGAGTAGCTTCACGTTCGCGAGGCCGCGGCCCTCGAGGAACTGGGCGGCGTCGAGCTGGCGGTTGAGGAGATTCGTCTCGTAGCGGTTGAGCGGCTCGTAGAGCAGCGGCACGCCGTAGCGGGCGGCATGGGCGCCGAGATCGCTGAGCGCGTCGGCTAGCCAGGCGAGGGCCTGTTCGCGGGAGACGTCGCCCTCGGCCTTGCCCTGCATCGAGCCGATGATCGCCGGCGCGCCGAACTCGCCGCCGACGTCGATGATCGGGCGGATGAATTCGCGGGCCTGGGCGCGGATCGCGGGGTCGGCGTGGGTGAGGTGCCACTTGTGGACGAGCCAGCCGCCGCCGGTGCCGAAGGCCGCGGCCGCGAGACCGTGCTGCTTAAGCAGTGCGCGGAGTGCCGGACGATCGATGGAAGCGGCGGAAGGGGCGAAGACCTCGAGCGCGTCGAAGCCCAGCTTCGCGGCGGAGGCCGCGGCGGAGGCGAGCCCGTCCCAATAGACGAACGGACCGCCCTTGGCTTGGGTGACGAGGGAGACCGTGATCGCGGATCTAATCACGAAGGAACTGTGCCCCACCGCGGAAGGTGGGGCAAGTTCCGCTTGCGACGGTGTTTTGCCGAAAAACGGCAGGTTACTCCGTCATGCCCGGCGAGGTGCGGCCCTTCACGAGGCGTTGCACCAAGGCGAAGCGGAGGATCTGCTCCATCTTCGCGACCTCGACCGGATCGACGTCCTGCTGATTACGCGCGGCCTCGACGGCCTCGCGGGCGCGGGCTTCGGCGTTCTCGACGGCCTTCAGGTCGATCTTCGCCTCGTCTATGGCGGCCTCGGTGACGACCGAGACCTTGTCGGAGACGACGCGGACGAACCCCTGGTCGATGGCGAGGCGGCTGACCTTGCCGTCAACCGTCAGGATGACCTCGCCGGCGGCGATGACCGCGGTGATGGGCTGGTGGCCGGGCAGGATGCCGATGCTGCCCAGCGAGGTGGGCAGGGTCACCTTGTCCGCCGTGCCTTCGTAGGCGCGGCGGTCAGGGGTGACGATTTCGACCGTGAGGGACATCGGGTCTGATTACTTGGACTTACCCGAAGCGGCGAGGACCTCGTCGATGCCGCCCTTCATGTAGAAGTCGTTCTCGTTCACGTGGTCGAGCTCGCCGGAGAGGATCATCTCGAAGCCGCGCAGCGTGTCGTCGAGGGCGACGTACTTGCCGGGCGAGCCCGTGAAGATCTCGGCGACGTGGAAGGGCTGGGAGAGGAACTTCTGGATCTTGCGGGCGCGGAAGACGACGAGCTTGTCCTCGGGGGACAGTTCGTCGAGGCC
>JBJTAX010000135.1:0-6683 GCA_046091055.1 Verrucomicrobiota bacterium
GCCGCGGAAACCGACGACGTCCTTCCAGTCGGGATCCCGTTTGGACCAGTTGAGGCGGCCGCCGGTCATGGTCTCACGCGGAGCGCCGGGGGTCCAGACCTTCTCCTTGTCCCGGTCGCGGCCGACCTCGGCGGAGAGCGAAGAGAGCAACACGGTGCCGTCCGCCAGCTTGGGCGAGAGGACGAGGATGTCGCCCACGCCGCCCTCGATGATCTGGGCTTCGATGCTGGCCATCCAGTTGCCGCCGACGGCGCCCTGTGGTCCGTAGCAGTGCACGAGGATGCCGCTGTCGCGGGAACGGCTTTCACGCTTCCCCCAGGTCTTCTGACCCCACTTGAACTCGATCACGAGGTGGTAGTCGCGGTAGGCGCCGAGGGTGGTGATGGCTCCATAACCTTCGCCGCTCACGACGAAGTTGCCGTCCGGAGCGAACTTGAAGACGGATTTGGGGTCGCCGGCGATGTCAGCCTTGGGGTTGACGAAGAGTTCGGACTCCCCCTTGCGGAAGAGCTCAAGCAGGTCGATTTTCTGGGTGACGGCCTGCGCGACGGGTTCCGGCGGCAGGACGATCTTGGCAACCGGCGGCTTGCTCTGCGCGGAAAGTCCGAGGGCGGACAACAGCGCGAACAGGCAGGCGGCGAGGGGTGGGGTTCTCATGGGGTGAAAGAGAAAGGAGGGGCGAAGGGCCCCTGATGTTCCAAGGCTCCCGCCACTCTTCAATCCTTTCGCTTCTATTGAGCGGAATAAGTCAATAGTGAGGCGGAATCAGAGTCAGGGCGGCGCAACCCATGGAAGGTGGTAGAGGTTGGCGGGTGGCGGTTAGCGGATAGGAAAGTGTCAGGTCTCGGCCACAGGTTCAGGACCTGCTCCTGCGCTCAACCCTGAACACGTGAACCTGAAATCCCGAAGAAGGAGTCTCTGTCACCTGCCCTCTGTCATCGATTCAGCCCTCCGTTCAGTCCTCTACTCTGCTGACCCTCACTTCCCCCCGAATTCCTTCACCGCGGCCTTCTTGAACTCGCCCTGGGCCTGTCCGCCTTTCCCGGGGAAACCTTGGTGCTGCACCATCCAGACGAGCACGAGGCCGTCCTGGGTCCGGATCTCCATGCCGGTGGCCTGCGCGCCGCCATGACCGAAGAAATCAGGGCCGACGGCGAAACCGAGGCCATAGCTTTCCTTCATGTCCGCCGGGGTCTGGCGGGCGGACAAGACCTGCACCGAAGCGAGACTGAGATAACGGCGCCCTTCGAGTTCGCCCCCGTTCAGGAGCATGCGGCAGAAGAGGGAGACGTCCTGGGCGGTGGAGAACAGCCCTCCGGCAGGCATGGGGAAACGGCGCGTACGATCGCCGAGTTCGGCTTGCAGTTGGGAGAGTCCGCCCGGGACGAGCTTCTTCTTCGCGGCGTCGGGCTTATAAGTCTTGGCAAGACGGGCGACCTGCCCGGCATCAGGCCAGAAGGTGGTGTCCTTCATGCCGAGCGGATCGAATAGCCGCTTCTGCATGAACTCCTCGTAAGCCATGCCGCTGACGACCTCGAGGACGCGAGCCGCGGTGTTGATGCCGGCGTTGGAATACTGGTATCTGGCGCCCGGTTGCGTGACGAGCGGGGCCTTCGCGTAGGTCTTCACGGCCGTGGCGAGCGGGAGGCCGTCGAGCGTGGGCTTCTCCTCCTCCGACTTGAAAGGCAGGCCGCTGACGTGGGAGAGCAGATCGCGGATCGTGATCGATCGAATGCGCGAGACCGGGGCGCCCTTGCCAGCGGCGACCTGCTGGTCCTTGAACTCCGGGAGATATTTCTCGACCGGATCGCCGAGCGAGAGCTTACCCTCGTCGACGAGCATCATCACCGCCGCGGCGGTCATGCCCTTCGACTGCGAGGCGATCCAGAAGACGGCGTCCGGCTGCATGGCCTTCTTGGCCTCGATTTCAGCGAAGCCGACGGCGGTGACGCGCAGGACCTTCTCCTTGTCGGCGACGAGGGCGACCGCGCCGGCGAGCTCCTCGCGCTGCACGAACGGGGCGAGGACCTCCTCAGGCTTCGCATGAGGCGGGGTCGCGGCAAAACCGGCGACGGCGAGCAGCAGGCTGAGGCACGAGAAGGGGAAGCGCATGCCCGGAGTCTTCCCGGCGGCACCGACCTGGCAAACCAAAGTCCTGTGGGCGGAACGACGGAGATTGGTCGACCCGCTCCCTTACTTCGCCTTCTCCCACACCAGCACGCTCACATGCCCGCGCGGCAGCCGGCCGCTGGCGCCGCAGGCCAAGAAGCGGCCGCTGGACGTCGGTGCGGCCTTCGGCCGGCTACGCCGCAAGGCCGAAGGCGGCGACCCCGACGCCCAGGCGCTCATGGGGTTCATCTTCCTCCATGGCATGAACCAGGTGCTCTCCGTCGATCCGCGTACCTACGGCGTCACGGCTTCCACCCGGCATGCGTCGGCGCTGCTCGGCGAAGACATCGGGCCGCGGCTCTTCGACACGCGCTTCGTTGCGATTCCCTTCGTGCCCGTGAACCGGGCCCAAGGTCTGAATTGGTATGAGCGCGCCGCCTACCAAGGACATCGGGACGCGCAGGCGAGCCTGGCCAAGGCCCATCTCGGTCAGCAGACGGCCTACCTGGGCTACCGCTGGGCGCTCGTCCTGGCGAAGTCTCCGTGGCCCAAGGACTACGTCAGCGTGGACGGCAACACCGCAGCCTCGGTCGAGCAAAGCCGAGCCCGGCTGGAGAAAGAGACCGAGGCGGACCTCAAGGCCGAAGCCCGCAGTCAGGCCGACGCGTTCAAGCCGACGCCGGAGGTCTCCCAGCCGACGAAGTAAGCCGGCGCCTTCGCGGATTGCGCCACCTGCCAGCATCGGATAACTGTGGCCGCGATGAACCACCCCGTCATCCGGCTCTGCCTCGCCCTGCTCGCCTGCGTCCATGCCCTCGCCGCCCCGACCAAGGTGGTGCTCATCGGCCAGCCGCCCGACCACGGCTACCGTTCCCATACCTACCTGCCCGACTGCGCGCTCATCGCGCAGTGGCTCAAGCAGAACGGCGACTTCGAGACCGTCGTCCTGCGCGGCTGGCCGACCGAACCGCACGCATTCGAGGACGTCGCCGCGGTCGTGCTGCACGACAAGCTTGGCGGCGACGTCTTCTTCGCGCCGTCCCATGCCGCCCAGGCCCAGGCGCTCATCGATCGCGGCATCGGCCTCGTCGCCCTCCACTGGGGCACGGGTTCTGCCGAACCGGCCGCCGCCGAACCATGGCTGAAAGCATTGGGCGGACACTTCAACGCGCAGAAAGGCGGCTTCTCGCGCTACAAGGTCGAGGCGAGCACGGTGCGCCGCGTCGACCCGAAGCATCCGATCAGCCGCGGCTGGCAGGATTTCCCGATGCGCGACGAATGGTATTACGACCTGCGTTTCCTGCCCGCGGCCAAGCCGGTCGCGCTCGCGAAGGTCGGCGGCAAGGATTACCCGGTCGGCTGGGCTTACGAACGACCCGCCGGCGGACGTTCCTTCGGCTTCGTCGGCCTGCACTTCCACGACAACCTCGCCTCCGAGCCCTTCCGACGCCTGATCGTCAACGGCGTGCTCTGGGCCGCGCAGGCCGAAGTGCCCGCCGACGGCGCGGCGGTGAAGATGGAGTCCAAGGACCTCGACCTGCCGGAGGAATTCGAGAAGCTGAAACCCGCCGCCAAGCCCGCGGCCAAACGCCCCGACGGCGACCCGCTCATCGTCAAGCGCATGGCCGAAAGCGGTTCGTATCAGGAACGCCTGGACCACGCGCTCGAACACGGCACACCCATCCCGCAGGCCCTCGCCGAGACCAAGGCCTTCCTCCTCACCGCTCCCGGCGTCGACCCGAAGTCCGTCGAAGCCACCGGCGTCGGCATCCGCTACCAGACCACCGAAGGCCTCGGCTTCTACCTGCGCGTCCCCTTCGACCGCCTCCCGGGCATCAAGTAATCATACCTTACGCGCGTTGTTCTATTCAGCCCTCCACGCAGTCCTCCATTCAGTCATCAACTTAGTCCTCTACGCTCCCGCCTTCAACGCTTCCACCGCGGCCTTCAGCTCCTGCGTGCGCGTCTTCACGTCGCCGGCGGAATCCATCGGCGACCCGATGATGATCGTGACGCCGCGCCGATAGAACGGCCACAGGCAGAACAGCAGCATGTTCTGCACGGTGATCGCGAACGGCGTCACCCAACGGCCGGGGTAGTTGCCATAACGGAAATACACCGGGACCATCGGCACGCCGGCCTGCTGGGCGATGCGCACCGCCCCGGTCTTGAAGGGCAGTTCGGCGGCACCCAAGGCCTCGACGAGTCCGGTCGGGCAGATCGCCACCGTCTGCCCCTGCTTCAGCAACGCCACGGCATCGTCGATCGAGACCTGGACGAAGCCCCAGCGGAGCGCCCACTTCTTCAGAAAGGGAAAGCTGAATACCAACGGATGGACCAACAGCCGCGCCGCCGGCCGGATCATCCCGAAGAGGAAGACGTCGCGATAGCTCACGTGGTTGCCGCAGAGCAGCACCGGTCCCTCCGGCACGGCGCCCACCACCTTCACCTCGCCCACCAGCATCCGCACCAAAGAGACCGCCGGGCGCGGAACGTCGCGTGAATTCTCGGCAGCAATCATTATCGCCAAATCATCGCTGATGGACGAACGAGAGCAATCTATACCCAAACGGATTAGGGAGAAGAGCTTCCCAACCTTCGTGCCCTCGAGTCCACGTGTCCTCTGGTCCGCTTTTAATTGGCGGAGAGGGAGGGATTGGTTTCGCTTCGCTGCAGACCTGCCGGCCCGATGCCGACGGCATCGCCTGCTCGGCCTAGCGGCCCTCGCCGAACCCAAGGGTTCTCATCCCTCTTTTTTTGAGTGGTCTGGACCTCGGAGCCTCTGGGCCTCCGAGCCTCTTGAAAGCGGGCGGAGAGGGAGGGATTCGAACCCCCGGAGCCTTGCGGCTCGGCTGATTTCAAGTCAGCTGCAATCGACCACTCTGCCACCTCTCCGTAAGAGGGATTCAACGGCGGCTGGGGTCTTCCCTCAAGCGGATTCGGTGCTTTCCCCTTGGGCCTTCTCCTGATTTCCCAAGCGCCGGGGATTCGGCGTGGATAGGCGCATGAGCACCACCGCGCGCGTCGAGGAGATCGACGGCCCTTACGGCCCCTTCGCCATCGGCGAACGCGCCATCCAGCGCCTGTGGGCCTCCGGCGAAGTCCGCGGCCCGATGGCCGCCGCGTCCGGCGCGACGATCGAGGTCGTCCACCCCGGCGACTGGAACCGCGGCGCCGGCCCTGACTTCCTCGGCGCGGAACTCCGCGTCGACGGCCGCCGCCAACGCGGCGACGTGGAGATCCACCTGCGCAGCGCGGACTGGCGCGCCCACGGACATGACCGTGACCCGCGCTACGACGGGGTGATCCTCCACGCGGTCCTCCTGCCCGGCGCCCAGGACGTGCTCACGTCGGCCGGACGACGGCCGGAGACGGCGGTGCTCCTGCCCTACCTGCCGCGCGACCTCGAAGACCTCGCCGAAGAAGACGCGCTGCTCGAAGTCCGCGGGCGCGCCGGCGAAGTGGCCCGCCGCGTCCGCGCCGCGGAAACCGACCTGGCCCCGGGACTGCGGCGCCGCGCGCTCGAACGCTTCCGCGGCAAGACCAAGCACGCCCGCGCCCGCGTCACGGAGGCGGGGTGGGACGCGGCCTGCCACGAACTCTTTGTCGAGGCGCTCGGGCTCGGCGGCAACCGCGCCCCGATGTCCGAACTGGCCCGCGCTTATTCGCCCGAGCAGATGCTCGTCCTGGGGATCGACGCGATGTACATGGAGAAATGCGGGCGATGGCGCCTGCGCGGCCTCCGCCCCGCCGGCCACCCGCACCGCCGGCTGGCGCAATACCTCGAACTCAACCGTCGCCGACCCGACTGGCGCGCCCGTCTCCGCGACTGGGCCGAGACGCTTCCCTGCTCTCCCCTGCCCTCGGCGCGGCGCCGGCTGGTCGACGAGATCTTCGCCTGCCTGCTGCCGGTCGGCCGGGCCGACACCCTCTGCGTCAACGCGCTCCTCCCCTTGCTTCAGGACGCCCGGCACACCCACGACCGCAGCTGGCTTGATTGGCCGCCCGGCAACCACCCGGACGACATCCACGAAGCCAGGGCCCTGCTGGGTTTCGCCGGCCCCTGCCGCAACTGGGAGGTCCAAGGCATCCTCGACGTCCTGCGGCGCTCTTCGGCCGCGCCGGAGCGCCCTCCGCCGATGTCGGAATGATACCAGCGATTGCCGCGGCGAGGATTGATTCCGTCGCGTCGGATCCTAAGTATCGGGCCTATGCGATCCCCTTGCTGCCGTATGCTCCTGCTCCTGTCCGCGGCCTGCGCCGGCGCGCTCACGGCCAAAGAGCTCCCCCGGCCGACGACGCCCAGCCCGGGCTTGACCTAGTACGATCCGCTGCCGACAGCCCCCGAGCCGAAGAGCTACGACTTCGACGTCGTGATCTACGGCGCCAGCCCGGCCGCGGTCTCCGCCGCCTGCCAGGCGAAGAAGATGGGCAGGTCGGCGGCGATCTTCGTCTTCCGCCGCCACGTCGGCGGGATGTCCTCCTCCGGCCTGAGCGACGTCGACTACGGCAAGAAGGAGTCCATCGGCGGGATGGCGAAGAAGGTCTTCCTCGATTTCTTCAAGAAGCAGGTC
>JBJTAX010000136.1:0-23991 GCA_046091055.1 Verrucomicrobiota bacterium
GCCTCATCACCGCGCGCCGGCCGGCAAGGTCGAAACCTTCGTACACGAAGGCGAAACACGCGCTACCGCTGCCTGTCATCCGCCACGACGAACCGCTCAGCCGGCCGAAGGCCGCCAAGCCCGCGGGCCAGGCGACATACTTGGCGAAGACCGGCGCCGCGAGGTCGTTGCCCAAGGCGGAAGGATCGCCCGCGGGCGCGGCGTGCCAGGCGCCCAAGGCGGTCTCGACGGAAGCGACCGACCGGCAGACGCCGGAGCGGGCCAGGAGGCCGTAGGCTGCCGGCGTCGGGACGCCGAAGGGCGGCTTGACGACCACGACCCGGCGACCGGCGAGGGCGGCGCGGGCCGTCGGCGGCAAAGGCTCGAGGCGTTCTCCCCTGCCCCGCATGACCACGGCCTCGCCGTGAACGAAGAACGGACAGTCTGATCCGACGTCGGCGGCGATCTCCTCCAAGGCCGCCGAACCGAGCGGCTCGCCGGACAGACGGTCAAGCAGGCGCAACGCGGCGGCGGCGTCGGACCTCCCGCCGCCCAAGCCGGCACCGTGCGGCACGCGCTTGGCGAGGTGGAAATGCCCGGCCGGCGCGGCGGGCCGCCGAACCGCGTAGGCCGCGGCCGCCTTGAGCACGAGATTGGCGCCGTCGGCGGGCAAGGTCGCGTCGTCGCACGTCAGCCCGAGCGGCCGGCCGGGCTCGAGCGAAAGCACGTCGGCGAGGTCCAGCGGGGCCACGAGGCTGACGAGCCCGTGAAAGCCGTCGGGGCGCCGGCCGATGATGGCCAGCGAGAGGTTCAGCTTCGCGTGGGCGGCTTCGACGAGCACGCCGGGACGATGGTCCGGCCGGCCGACGGAGGCGAGGCGAATCAGCCGCTCAGGCCCGCGGGTGCGACTTGCGATGGACCTCGCGCAGCTTCGCCACGCTGAGGTGCGTGTAGATCTGCGTGGTCGAAAGCGACGCGTGGCCGAGCTGCTCCTGGACGAGGCGCAGGTCGGCGCCGTTCGAGAGCAGGTGCGTCGCGCAGGCATGGCGCAGCTTGTGGGGCGTGAGGTCGGCCGGCAGGCCGGCGGCCGCGAGCTTGCGCTTCAGCATCAGCTGCACGGCGCGCGGATGCAGCCGCCCGCCGCGCGCGGCGAGCAAGAGCGGCTCGCCGCGGGCGGGCTCGCCGCGCAGCGCGAGGTAGGCCTTCACCGCGGCGACGGCCTCGTCGCCGACGGGCACGACACGCTCCTTCGAACCTTTGCCCATGAGGCGCACGAGGCCCGAAGTCAGGTCGAGGTCGCCGCCGTCGAGCCCGCAGAGCTCGGAGACGCGCAGGCCGCCGCCGTAGAGCAGCTCCAGCGCCGCGAGGTCGCGCGCGGCGGCGGTCGGGTCGGCCTTCGCCGGCTCCTCCGCGACGGCGAGGAGCGCGTCCGTCTGCGCCTCGGTGAGGAACTTCGGCAGCGACTTCGGCAGCCTGGGGAGCACGAGCCCGGCGGCGGGCGTGGTCGAGATCAGGCCGCGTTCGCGAAGGTCGGCAAGGAAGGCGCGGAGGGCTGAGACTTGGTTGTGGACCGAGCGTCGGTGGTGCGTGGCCTGACGCTCGATGACGAAATCGCGCAGGTGGCGCGCGGCGAGCTTCGACCAGTCGCCGTCCCATCCGCCGGCGGCCTTCATCCACAGGGCGAAGGCCTTGAGCGAGCGTCCGTAAGTCAGGCACGTGCGGGGGGCCAGGCGGCGGCCGGCCAGCTGCCGCTCAAGGTAAGCGGAAACCTCGGCCGAACCCGGCCAATCCGTCGGCTCCCCGTCGTCTGGCTGGACGGGGCGGCGTTTCACGGCAGCGGCTGCTTGCCGTGCGTGGCACGCACCGTGATGCCGATGCCGCCGCGCACGCCGAAGGCGCCGGTGACCTCGCACCAGACCGGGTCGAGGGCCGCGACGAGGTCGTCGAGGATCTTGTTGGTCAGGTGCTCGTGGAACATCCCCTGCTGGCGGTAGCTCCAGTAATAGAGCTTGAGGGACTTCGATTCCACGATGCGCGGACCAGGGACGTAGCGGATCGTGATCTTGGCGAAATCCGGCTGTCCGGTCGCCGGGCAGAGGCAGGTGAACTCCTCCGTCGTGAGCTCGACGACGTAGTTCCGGCCCGCGTTGCGGTTCGGAAACGTCTCCAGCGTCTGCTGGGGCTTGTTCTGCGTGTTGCCGAGGTGGGAGAGCCCGGTGAGGTCCTGAGGCTGAGTGGCCATGGGGACAGGGAACCCAGGCCGGCGAAAGAGACAAGCGTCGAACGGCGAAAGCAGACGGAGGACCTGAACCGGCTTGCCTCAGCCCCGTCCCGAGGTTGCCTCGGTGCACCCACCCCGCATGAGCGTCCGGGCCATCGCCATCCTCGGAGCCACCGGCTCCATCGGCACGACCACCCTCGCGGTCGTCCGGGCGCATCCGTCGCGCCTGCGCGTCGCCGGGCTCGCGGCGGGTTCGCGCTGGCGCGAGCTCGTCGGGCCGGCGAAGGAATTCGGCGTGGGCGTCATCGCGCTGGCCGACCCGCGGGCCGCCGCCGAGGCGCGCGCCTCAGGCGCCTTCCCCGCGGGCGTCCGCATCCTCGAAGGCGTGGCCGGGCTGACGGAAGTCGCCTGCCTGCCCGAGGTCGCGACCGTCGTCTCGGCCGTCGTGGGCACCGCCGGCCTCGCGCCCACGCTGGCGGCCCGCGCCGCGAAGAAAGACGTGGCCCTCGCGAGCCAGGAACTGCGCGTCCTCGCCGGCAAGTTCGTCACCGCGGCGGCCCGCCTCTCCGGCGCCCGCCTCCTTCCGGTCGACAGCGAGCACAACGCCATCCACCAGCTGCTGCGCGACAAGCCGCGCGACGACGTCGAGCGGCTCGTGCTCACGGCCTCGGGCGGGGCCTTCCGCGACACCCCGCTGGGCGAGCTGGCGCGCATGACCCCGGCCCAGGCCCTGAAGCACCCCAGCTGGGACATGGGCCCGAAGGTCACGATCGATTCCGCGACGATGGCCAACAAGGGGCTCGAGCTCATCGAGGCCCGCTGGCTCTTCGACCTGCCCGCCGACCGCATCGACGTGGTGATCCACCCGCAGAGCATCATCCATTCGCTCGTGACCCTGCGCGACGGCAGCCTGCAGGCGCTGCTCTCGCCGCCCTCGATGGCCTACCCCATCCAGGACTGCCTGCTCTTCCCGGAACGCCTGCCTTGCCCCGCCCCGCGGCTCGACCTCGCCCAAGCGCTCACCTTGGCCATGACCCCGCCTGACCCGGCCCGCTACCCCTGCCTAGGCCTGGCCCGAGCCGCCGCGGGCACCGGCGGCACGGCGCCCGCGGTCTTCAACGCCGCCAACGAGGTCGCCGTGGCCGCCTTCGTCGCCGGCCGGCTGCCCTTCACCGGCATCGCCGAGCTCGTCGGCCGGACCCTCGCCGCCGTCGCGAACCGCGAACCGGCCACCCTGGCCGAGGTCCTGGCGGCCGACGACGAAGCCCGCGCCGTCGCATCCGGACTCGCCCTCGGGCTCGCCCGGTGAGATAACCGCACCCTCTTTCCATGGAAAACTTCTCTTTCGGCGACCTGCTCAGCTCCGCGTGGGGGATCGCCCTCGTCGTCGCCTTCTTCGGCGGCTCGATCTTCGTCCACGAGCTCGGCCACTTCCTGGCCGCACGCCGCCGCGGCCTGAAGATCGAGCGCTTCTCCATCGGCTTCGGCCCGCGTCTCTTCGGCTGGACGGGCAAGGACGGCGTCGACTACCGCGTCTCCGTCATCCCGCTCGGCGGCTACGTGGCGCTGCCCCAGCTCGCGGACATGGAAGGCATCGAAGGCGAGGGCAGCGAGGAAGCCGAGAAGCTCCCGCCCATCTCCTACGCCGACAAGATGATCGTCTCCGTCATGGGCGCGGTCTTCAACGTCATCTTCGCCTTCGCGCTGGCCTGCGTGCTCTGGGTCACGGGCATGCCAGTCGCCGAAGGTTCGGCGAGCACGGTGATCGGCTACGTGCCCGAGCAGGTCGTGACGAGCTCCGGCCACCTCGCCGAACTCGGCCTGGGCAACAACGTGCCCGGCCCGGCCTTCAAGGCCGGCCTGCGGTCAGGCGACAAGGTCCTCTCGGTCGACGACACGGAAGTCAGCAGCTTCAACCAGATCGCGGAGGCCGTGATGCTCGGCAACCGCAAGGACTCCCAGGGTAATCCGACCGCGACCTTCAAGGTCGAACGCGACGGCCAGATCCTGGAAGTGGTGGTCCAGCCGGCCCGCGTCGAAGTCAACGCGCAGTCGGGCGACCGCGTGCGCGTGGCGGGCCTGCAGCCGAGGACCAGCGTGATCATCGGCGGCACGGCGGCCGGCTCCCCCGCGGAGCAGGCCGGGCTGAAGCCCGGCGACCGCGTGCTCTCGATCGACGGCCAGCCGCTCAACAACACCAACGAATTCCGTGAGCTCCTCCGCAAGGGCGGCGCGCGTCCCCGCACGTTGCTCGTGGAACGCGAAGGCGACGTGAGCACCAAGGTCGTCGTGACCCCGCAGGTCTCGACGACGGTCCACCCCGTCGGCATCGTCGCCTACGGGGAGACGAGCCGTCGCTCGCTGATCCTCGTGCCCGCGACCCGCGACCTCCTCGACAAGGACGCCGCCGCGCCCCGCGACCAGCTCATGGTGCTGGGAATCTCGCCGGATGACCCCGCCCTCGCCGAGCCGCTCCGCATCGGCACGATCGTCGACAAGGTCGACGGACGCGACGAGATCGTGTCCGTCCGCTCCTTGGACGCCCTCGCGAAGGCGGTCGGTCCGACGCCGCGCGACGTGACGCTCTACTGGAAGCGCGCCAACGGCGACTCGGGCAACCTCACGCTGCGTCAGGCGCAGTCGGTCGCCAAGCAGCCCATCCAGCACGCCCAGATCGGCGCGGCGTTCGTCACGCAGACCGAGCTCGCCTACCGCAATCCCTGGGAGACGTGCGTCGGCATCGTGAAATCGACGTTCACCACGCTCGGACGCCTGTTCGACGGTGGTTCGGACATCCAGGTCAAGCAGCTGGCCTCGGTGATCTCGATCGCGAAGACCTATTACAACCTGTCGGAGGACATCCGCCGGGTGCTTTGGTTCACGGTGCTGATCAACCTCAACCTGGCGGTGCTCAACCTGCTGCCGATCCCGGTGCTCGACGGCGGCCACATGCTCATTGCGACGATCCAGCGCTTCACCAAGCGCGTCCTCAACAGCAAGGCGGTCATCATCCTGCAGTACACCTTCATGGCCCTGCTGCTCTCGCTGATGGCCTACATCATCCTGCACGACGTCCGCCGGTGCTCCGGGGACAGCGAGAGGCAGCTCAAGCAGCAGCTGCTCGAACGCCACGTCTTCAAGCCGCAGGACTTCAGCGCGAAGAAGTGAGCGTCGCCTAAGGCGACGCAGGGATAGAGTCAGGGCCAGGGCTTGGGCCAGATAATGGCTTCGCCCCCCTGTGCATGCCTATCCCTAGCCCTGGCCCTAGCTCTAGCCCTACCCTGATTCGCCTCGTCAGGGGAACCTAATCCCTTTAACTGCCCACACACTCTCATGGAAAAGCCCCTCCCGGACAACTCCCGTCGCCAGTTCCTCGGAAGCCTCGGCGCCGCCCTGGCCGCCTTCAGCCTGCCCGCCACGCTCGCCGCCGCCCAGGCCGCGACCGACGCCGCCGGCAACCCGATCCCGAAGAAGACGATCTCCAACCCGTACATCTACAAGTTCTCGATCGGCAAGTTCGAGGCCTGGTCGATCAGCGACGGCTACGGCACCTTCAAGCAGGGAGTGACCAAGAAGATGTGGCCCCCGGCCGAACGCGCCGAGATGACCAAGGCCCTCACGAACCTCGGCGAACGTCCCGACGACATGACGCTCTACGTGAACATCCTGCTCCTGCGCAAGGACAAGGAGGTCATCCTCGTCGACGCCGGCTTCGGCCCCCACAAGAACGCCACCTGGGGCTGGCTCGCCGACGCGATGGATTCCATCGGGATCAGCTTCGACCAGGTGACCCACGCCCTGCTCAGCCATTCGCACATCGACCACATCGGCGGCCTCGCCAGCGGCGGCAAGATCCTCTTCCCGAATGCGGCCGTCCACGTCCTCAAGGAGGAGGTCGACTTCTGGCGCGGCAAGGAGCCCGACTTCTCGAAGTCGCACCGCACCGACGACATCCAGGGCATGATCAAGAACGTCCGCGGTTCGTTCGACACCCTGCAGCCCAACCTGGTCATCCACAAGGACGGCGACCAGATCCTCGACGGCGCGATCACGATCCTCGCCGCCCCGGGCCATACCGACGGACATGCGATCTTCCGCATCAAGTCGGGCAACGAAACCCTGCTCCATGTCTCGGACCTCGCCCACAACCACGTGCTGATGTTCGAGGACCCGAACTGGTTCATCGACTTCGACCACAATCCGGAAGTGGCTGTCGCGACCCGCAAGAAGGTCTTCGCCGAGATCGCCGCCACCAAGGAGCGTGCCTACGGTTTCCACCTGCCCTGGCCCGGCCTGGGCGTGGTCATCCCGAACGGACGCAAGGGCTACCAGTGGGTGCCCTCCACCCATCGCTGGGATTTCTGACGCTCGTTGACCTCCGCGGGCAAAGGGGTTGAGTGGAACCCATGCCCTCGGACTATTGTCCCTCCCGCCACCGCACGGTCCGCCGCCTCACCCGCGTCGTGAACGTGGGCGGCGTGGGCGTGGGCGGCCACAATCCCATCCGGGTCCAGTCGATGACTACCTCCGACACGGAGGACGTCGCCGCGACGGTCGCGCAGGCGATCCGCCTGGCCGAAGCGGGCAGCGAGCTCATCCGCATCACGGCCCCGAACAAGGCCGCGGCGGCCGCGCTCAAGGAGATCCGCCGGCAGTTCCGGGCGGCGGGCTTCGCCCAGCCGCTGGTGGCCGACATCCACTTCCTGCCCTCCGCGGCGATGGAGGCGGTCGAACACGTGGAGAAGATCCGCGTGAACCCGGGCAACTACGCCGACAAGAAGAAGTTCGCGGTGCTGGAATACACCGACGCCGCCTACGCCGAGGAGCTGGAGCGCCTGCACGCGGCCTTCACCCCGCTGGTGCTCCGCGCCAAGGAACTCGGCCGCTCCCTCCGCATCGGCACCAACCACGGCTCGCTTTCCGACCGCATCATGAACCGCTTCGGCGATTCCCCGCACGGCATGGTGGAGTCCGCCCTCGAATTCATCCGCATCGCGGAATCCCACGGCTTCAAGGACATGGTGCTGTCGATGAAGTCCTCGAACCCGAAGGTGATGGTCGAGGCCTACCGCCTGGCGGCCGCCCGCATGACGGAGCTCGGCCTGGATTACCCGCTTCACCTCGGCGTGACCGAGGCCGGCGAAGGCGAAGACGCCCGCATCAAGTCCGCCATCGGCATCGGCGCGCTCCTCGCCGACGGCCTGGGCGACACGATCCGCGTCTCGCTGACGGAAGACCCCTGGCACGAAATCCCGGTCTGCAAGGAGATCGTCCGCCGCGCCGAAGCCTTCGCCGCCCTCGGCGCCGCTTCCTCGGTCAATCTGCCCGCCGACCCGGCTGATCCTTTCTCGTTCACCCGCCGCGCCACGGAGACCATCGAGCTGTCCTCGAAGTGCCTCGCCGGCTCGAGCGAGACCCCACGCGTGATCGTCCGCAGCGTCGCCAGCCTCGCTGACTGGCAGGCCGCGGCCAAGGAACTCCTCGACGCCCACGCCGACCAGCGCGAAGTCCGCGCCGAAGGCTTGCTGGTTCGTCTCGATGACCCCGCCCACGCCGCCGGCCTGCGTTCTTTGCGCAAGGCGCTCGGACAGGCCGTTCCCGCCCTTTTCGTCGAGACGAACCTTTCCCCCGCCGATTTCCCGTTCGACGGCTCCGGCAGCCGCCTGGTGGTCGTGAAGGCCTTCTCCGAGGGCGAGGGTGCCGCCGTGAAAGCCTGGGGTGACGCGGTCGCCCGGCACGACGCCGTCTTGGCAGCGGATATCGACGGCCCGACGCTCACCGCGCTCGCCAAGGAACTCAGCGCAATCCCGACGAACCGCCTCATCCTCACCTCTTCGCAGCCGCAAGACGGCCTGCACGCGACGGGCACCTATCGCGAACTCGTCCGCGGCGCCGCCGCGGCGAAGCTCAAGGCCCCGCTCTGGCTCCGCGCCACGGTCGCGAACGCCGTGCTGCTCGACCCCGGCTTCCAGTCGCGCCTCATCGAAGCCTCGATCCTAGCCGGGAGCCTGCTCGTCGACGGCTACGGGGATTTCCTCTCGTGCGAGACGCCGACCTCGACTGCGAAGTCGCTCACCCTCGCCTACGACATCCTGCAGGGCGCGCGCATGCGCCAGACGAAGACCGAATACGTCGCCTGCCCTTCCTGCGGCCGCACCCTCTTCGATATCCAGTCGACGACCCTGAAGATCAAGGAACGTACCGGGCACCTGAAGTCCGTCACCATCGCCGTCATGGGCTGCATCGTGAACGGTCCGGGCGAGATGGCCGACGCCGACTTCGGCTACGTCGGGGGCGCCCCGGGCAAGATCAACCTCTACGTCGGCAAGACCCCCGTGAAGTTCAACATCCCCCAGGAAGAAGCGGTCGAGCGCCTCGTCGACCTGATTAAGGAAAAAGGCAAGTGGACGCAGCCTTAAGGCTGCGCGGGTTAAGTGGGCACGAGTTAAGGGGACAAGGGGTTAAGACACACCCTTGCCCACTTGTCACCTTGCCCACGTGCCCGCTCCGCAGGTCTTAACTGCGGTCACTTCGCCGACGCCGTGAGCACCTCGATCAGCGGCTTGGGGTCGGGCAGGCCGTGGGGATGGTGGTCGCCGCCTTCCTTCGGGAACAGCTTCACGCGGCCGCCGTTGTCCTGCCAGAGCTTGATGACGTGCGCGGCATTGTCTTCGAAGGGTACGGTCTTGTCGGCGGTGCCATGACAGGAGATCAGGAAGACGCCGGCCTTGATCGCCGGGAGCAGGCCTTCGGCGGGCTGGAGCGACTTGGCCTTGGCTTCGTCATCGTTCGCGAAACCGAACTCGGTCTTGTAGAGTGCCCAATCCTTCGGGCTGCCCTTGCTCTGATGCGTGAGGGCGACGCCGCCCGGCCAGGAACGGATATCGCATACGCCGTTGTCGAGGTAGAGCACGCTCACGCGATCGGGATGCAGGCGGGCCCAGGCATTGATATATAAGCCGCCGCGGGAGATGCCGAGGAGCGCCGGCTTGGCCGAGAGCCCGCGCTGTGCGCGCAGTTCCGCGTAGGCCTTCTCCCAAGTCGCCATCGCGCGGGCGGAGCCGAACTGGTTGCTCACGCCGACGTAGACGACATGCCAACCTTTCTCGACGAGCCCGTCTTCGAGCTTCTTCAGGTGGCCGCCGAACTCGCCCACCCAGAGCCAAGGCTTGCCGGGGGCGGCCTGCGTCGGGACCTTCATCGTCACCGCCTTGCCGTCGAGGGTCAGCTTCTCGACCGTGGCGGCCGAAGCGACGGCGCAAAAGGCCAATCCGAGCAGAGCGAGGAGGAAGCGGCGCATGCCCAATCCGTATGTGCAAAGGTGCAAACGTGCAATGCAGGGCTAGGGCCGGGGACAGAGCTAGGGCCAGTCATGCATCTTCGGTTACTAGCCCCAGCCCGAGCCCTGGCCCTAGCCTCTCTGATTCCCTTTCCCTCCGCCTTGCCACCTTACCCTAAATCACCCTATCTCTTCCCCCTATCCATTCATGAAACCCGTACTTCTGGTGATCCGCGACGGTTGGGGCGAAAACCACGACCCCAAGCACGACAAGTTCAACGCCGTGAAGCTGGCGAACCTCCCGGTCTCGCGCGGACTGACCAAGGACTGGCCCCGCACCGAGATCATGGCCCACGGCCTCGACGTCGGCCTGCCGGTCGGCATCATGGGCAACTCCGAAGTCGGCCACCAGAACATCGGCGCCGGCCGCATCGTCGACCAGGAGATCGTCCGCATCGACAAGGGCCTGACCGACCCCAAGGCCATGCGCGAGATCAAGGCCTTCCGCGGCCTCGTCGAGAACGTCAAGGCCACCGGCGGCGCGGTCCACCTGATGGGCCTGTGCTCCGAAGCCGGCGTCCACTCCACCCTGCCCCACCTCTACGCCCTCCTCCGCCTGCTGAAGGAAGAAGGCCTCACCAAGGTCTTCGTCCACGCCTTCATGGACGGACGCGACAGCCCGCCTACCTCGGGTCTCGGCTACCTCCAGCAGCTCGAAGCCGAGCTCACGAAGATCGGCGTCGGCAAGGTCGCCAGCGTCGCCGGCCGCTTCTGGGCCATGGACCGCGACAACCGCTGGGAACGCGTGAAGACCGCCTACGACGCCCTCACCGGCTCCCCGGCTCCGGAGGCCGCTTCGGCCGCTGAAGCCGTGCAGGCCTACTACGACAAGCCGACCGACGCCAATACGACCGGCGACGAGTTCGTCCCGGCCACCCGCATCAAGGGCACGGCGTTCATCCAGGACGGTGACTCGGTGCTGTTCTTCAACTTCCGCGGTGACCGCCCGCGCGAGATCACCCGCGCGTTCATCGATCCGGAATTCAAGGGTTTCCCGCGCGCCAAGAAGCTGGACCTCTTCTACGCCACGCTGACCAACTACGAGAAGGGCCTCTGCCCTAACGTGATCTTCGACAAGCCCGCCAAGATGGTGAACATCCTCGGCGAGTGGGTCGCCAAGCAGGGGATCCCGCAGTATCGCACGGCGGAGACCGAGAAGTTCCCGCACGTGACGTTCTTCTTCAACGACTACCGCGAGGAAGCCTTCGCCGGCGAAGAGCGCGGCATGGCGCAGAGCCCGAAGGAAGTCTCGACCTACAACCAGAAGCCCGAGATGTCGGCCGCGCACGTCACCGAACTCGCCAAGGCCGCGTTACTTTCCGTCAAATACGGCCTGATCGTCGTCAACTACGCCAACCCGGACATGGTCGGCCACACGGGCGACCTCGCCGCGGTCTGCAAGGCCTGCGAAGCGGTCGACAACGGCCTCGGCGTCCTCCTCGCCGCCATCGAACAGGTCGGGGGCAAGGCCCTCGTCACGGCCGACCATGGCAACGCCGACCAGATGTGGGAGCCGGAAGAGAACTGCGCCCACACGCGTCACACGCTCAGCCCCGTCGAGGTCGTCCTCTACGGCGCCGGCTGCAAGAACCTCAAGACCCGCCCCGCCGGCCGACTGGCCGACGTCGCCCCGACCTTGCTCGCCCTCATGGGCCTGCCGAAGCCGGCGGAGATGACCGGCGAGTCGCTGATCGCGTAAAGGACGGCGAAGCCGTCAAGGTAGGGACGCCTCTCCGAGGCGTCCTATTTATCTGCCTATCCCCGTCGCGAACGTGATGCCGAGGGAATCGGCGACGGCGCGGACGATCTCGACCTCGGCGGGCTCGGCGCGCCCGTCGTGCAGCATGGCCGTGCCGATGGCGCGGACGAACTGACGGCGGGCCGGCACGGTCTGCCCGGCGATGACGGCCAAGGCTTCGTCCACCTTGGCGAGGTCGACCGATGCGGGCGGGACCATCGTCGGCGACAAACCAAACATACCCAACACGCCGGTGCCGAGCACGTAGGCCCGGCCCTGCGCCGCCGCATCCTCACCGGAGGTCTGCACGACCGCGGAAAGCACGAGGCCGCAGGCGGCGACGAGGTCGCCCGGACGGCTCGGCGGATTCTTCTCGGTCGAAAGATAACGGCGCATCGATGCTTGGATGAGCAGGACGATCAAGCCGTCCTCAGCTTCATAACCCGCGCGTTCCAGCGCCTTGCGGAAGGCCGCGACCTGGGCCGGCGAGAGCTGACGCAAGGCGGGCATGGAAAGGTCGAGCAAGGCCACGCGGGATCCGGCTGGGACGGCACGAAATAAGGCGTCGAGCCTGCGGGTTTCCTTGACCACTTCACCGCCGGCGAGGGCTTCGGCCTGGGCCAGCTGGGCGGCACGCTGCGCCGGATCGCGACGGAGGATGAGGCCGAGCACGACGGCCATCGCGCTCACGGGGTCTTCGGACGCCTCGCGCAAAGCGCCCGGAATCACGCCGCGGACGCCGACCGAGTCCTGGAACTGCAGGTCCGTCGGCACCGCGCGCGCCGGGGTCGATAGAGGCGGGGGCGTAGCGACGGCGCGCCCGCTGAGACCGGAGACGGGCTCTTCGTCCGCGGACGAGGCCACCGGCCGGACGTCGGGAATATGTCCATCGAACGACGGGTCGACGCGCCGGATCCGCTCGTCGATCGGCGGGTGCGAAGAGAAGAGCGACTCAAGGAAGCCGGCCGAGCCCGCGAAGAACATGTGCTGGGCCTCGAGTTCCGCGGAGGAAGCCTCGCGCTGCGCGCCAGCGAGCCCGGCGACCTTGCGGAGGGCCGAGGCGAGGCCGAGCGGGTTGCGGGTGAACTGGACCGCAGAGGCGTCGGCGAGATACTCGCGCTGACGCGAGACCGAGGCCTGGATGAGGCGGGCGAAGAAGACGCCCCCGAGGCCGACGAGCACGACCACGAGGCCGGCGATGGCCAGCGGCCAGAGGTTGTTCTTCCGGGAGGAGCCGGAGTTGAGGCCGATGCGGACGATGATGTAACCCAGCTGTGCGAGCGCGGTCAGGCCGGCGACGGTCCCGATGATGCGCAGGTTGAGCTTCATGTCCCCGTTGCCGATATGGCTGAACTCGTGGGCGATGACGCCCTGGAGCTCGTCGCGGGTCAGGTTGCGCAGGGCGCCGCGCGTGACGCCCACCGCGGCGTCTTGCGGCGAGTTGCCCGCGGCGAAGGCGGTGATCGTCTCATCGCCGTCGATGACGTAGCACAGCGGCACCGGCAGGCCGGAGGCCAAGGCCATCTCCTGCACGACGTTCAGGTAGCGGCGCTCGGCGGCGTCCTTGGTGGTCGCGCCGACCAGCCGGCCGCCGAGGCGCTCGGCGATGGCGCCGCCGCCTTTGGACAGTTCGGCGATACGCAGCAGGCTGCCGCCGAGGATGACCACCAGGGCCGTGCCAGCGGTGGCCGCGAAGAGCTTCGGCTGGAACCAGTCGATCTCCCGGCCGCGGCTCAGCTTATGCTGCCCCAACACGGCGAGGACGTAGAGCGTGCCCGCGAGCACCACGATCGCCAACGCCAGTAGCACGACCAGCTTGGTCGTGCGTCCGCGGGCCTCATCCTGGGCCCGGAAGAAATTCATCGTGCCGGCCATGGGCCGCGGTCAGCGCTCAGAACGAGACCTTCGGGGCGGCCTTCTCGGCCGGATCCTCGATCTTGAAGAACTCGCCGGCCTGGAAGCCGAAGGCGTTCGCGATGAAGACCTGCGGGAAGACTTCGCGGCCGTTGTTATAGGACAGGATTGCGTCGTTGAAGGCCTGACGGGAGAAGGCGATGCGGTTCTCGGTCGAGGTGAGTTCCTCCATCAGGCTGCGCATGGTGGCGTCGGCCTTGAGCTGGGGATACTGCTCGGCGACGACCATCAGGCGGCCGAGGGCGCCGCTGAGGCCGGCTTCGGCCTGGCTGAGGTCGCGCATGGCGGCCGGGTCGTTCGGGTTGCCGGCGAAGCGGACGTTGGCCTGGGTGGCCTTGGCGCGGGCTTCGATGACCGCGGTGAGGGTGCCGCTCTCATGGGCCATGTAGCCCTTGGCGGTCTCGACGAGGTTCGGGATCAGGTCGTGGCGGCGCTTGAGCTGCACGTCCACCTGGGCGAAGGCGTTCTTGCAGGCGTTACGCAGGGCGACGAGGCCGTTGTAGATGCTGACGCCCCAGATGGCGGCGATCACGAGCACCCCGACGACGGCGAGGAGGACGAAGAGCAGGATGGAGACGGCTGGAGACATGATGAGGTGACCTTACCCGCCAGACGGGCGACTGCAAGTCGGCTCGTCGCTGAGGGGTGATAATTTCAGGCGACCATTGTAACGCCTGGCCGACCGGCAGGGATTCAAGCCGTCTTTTCCAGACGGGCGCAGACTTCGTCGATCAGGAAGGCCGGGGTCGAGGCGCCGGCGGTCACGCCGACGGCGCCGAACCGGGCGAGCGCCGCGAAGTCGAGTTCCGCCGCGGTCTCCACGTGAAAACAGGGCAGGCCTTGGATTTCGACGAGCTTGGCGAGCTTCACGGTGTTGGCCGAGTGACGGCCGCCGATGACGACGATCGCCTGGCAGCCCTGCTGCTGGAGTTCGAGGATGTCCGCCTGACGGTCCTTGGTGGCGCCGCAGATGGTGTCGAAAATCAGCGCGCCCGGGAAGCGGGCCTTCAGGAGCGCGGCGAGCCGCTCGAACTCGTCGGTGAACATGGTCGACTGCGAGACCATGCAGACCTGCGCCCCGAGGTCGGGCAACGCGGCGATCTCGGCCGGCGAGGTGATGACATGCCCCCTGCCCTCGGCGTAACCGAGCAGGCCGATGACCTCGGGATGCTTGGGGTCTCCGAAGATGACGGTCGCGTAGCCCCTGCGCGCGTGCAGGCGGACCTTGCCGGCGATGATGCCGACGTCGGGACAGGTGGCGTCGCGGAATTCCATGCCGAGCGACTTGAGATACTCACGACGCTCCGGCGAGATGCCGTGCGCGCGGACGACCATGACGGCGCCGGCGTCGGTGGACTTCGAGACGTCGAGCTTGGCCTCACTGCGGTAATCGCCGACCTCGCGGATACCCTCGCCGGTGAGGACTTCCATCATCTGGCGGTTATGGATCAGCGGACCGTCGGTGTAGACGGGGTGGCGGCCCTTCTGCGCATACTCACGGGCGATATCGATGGCGCGTTCGACGCCCCAGCAGAAACCCGCGGACTTGGCTCGGATGACCTTCACGGCTTCAAGGTGCGGGCAAGCCCGCCCGATTCAAGCAAAGTCCGGCCTTACTTGGCCGGGACGCCCCAGACTTCAGCTTCGATGTAGTCGTTCGAAGGTCCGGCGGAGTTGCCCTTGGAGTGGAAGCGGACGTAGCGTCCCTTGGCGGCGGCGACCGGGATCACGCGTCCCTCGTGGGACTCGTAGTAGCAGTAGTCCTTGCCTTTGCCCAGGCCGAGTTCGCCCTCGGCGTCGTTGTTGTAGACGGTGGTGACGCCGCTCTTGAAGGAGGCGTCGTCGGAGATCTGGACGACCACGTTGAAATAGACGCGTCGCTCGCGGTGGAAGTGCCAGAGGGCGATGGCGCTGATCTCGGCGGACTTGCCGAGGTCGACCTGGACCCAGTGATGGCCACGGGGCAGTTCGACTTCGAAGCCCTCTTCGCCGCCCTTGTCGCCGTCGGTGACGTAGGAGAAGTCGCCGGCGGCGGCCTCGCGGGCGGAGGAGGTCACGTTGGCGCCCTTAGCGAGGTTGACGGCGGCGGACGGCACCTTGGGCAGCTTGCGGGGGGCGGACGAGACGGGCTCGAGGTTGTTGATCTTCACCGGACGCGGCGTGCCGAGCGCGACCGACTTCGGCAGCTCGAGCGGGAGTTCCTTGTCCTGAGCGAGGACGAAGGCCGGGAGGACGAGCAGGAAGAGGGCGAGGGACTTCATGGGGGTGAGGTTAAGACAACGGGAAAACGGGCGGGTTTCAAGACTTCGGGGCTTCCAAGGTGCGGACGCGACGGTGCTTGAGCGGGAACCGCAGGATGACGGTCGTGCCGACGTCCGGAGTGCTCTGGATGTCCACCGTGCCGCCATGGGCCCGGAGGATGCGCAGGAGAATCAGCATGCCGATGCCGCCGCCGGAGGCCTTCGTGGTGTAATAGGCGTCGAAGACGCGCGTCAGCTTGTCGGCCGGGATGCCCACCCCGGTGTCGCGGATCGAAAGGATCACCCATTCGTCGTCGGACGAGAGCTTCACATGGATGTCGCCGCCGCGATCCATGGCCTCGAGGGCGTTCTTCATCACGTTGAAGAGCGCCTGCTTGACCTGGTTGCGGTCGCCGAGGATGAGCGGGAGCTCGCCGGGCACGTCGAGCGAGACGCGGACGCCGAGCTGCTCCATCTGTTCGCGCAGCAGGCCGGTGGCCTCGGCGACGACGGCGACGAGGTCGGTGTCGGCCAGGTGCGGCGGCGTCTGGCGCACGGCGCCGAGGAAGTCGCGCACGATGCCGTCGAGGCGGTTGATCTCGCCCTGGCAGACCTCGGCGGCCTTGCGGACCTTCTCCGCGGCGGGCGAGTCGCCGAGCTTGGCGGCCTCGCGTTGGAGTAGCTGCAGGTGGATGCCGATGGCGTTGAGGGGATTGCCGACCTCATGCGCGACGCCGGCGGCGAGGGAGACGATCGAGTCGATGCGCTCGCTCTCGACGCGGTCTTCGGTCTGGTCGCGCTCCTTGGTGACGTCGCTGAGGACGGCCACGCGACGGCTGCGTTCGGCGCCCTGCTGCTCGCCCACGCGGGCGAGGTGCAGCGAGAGCAGGCGCGGCTCGGGATAACGTACCTCCAGCTCGCGCGAGAGGGCGCCCACGGTCTCGGGAAGATCGAGCGCCTGGGCGATATCGGGCGAGACGCGGCGCAGCTCGGCGCCGGTGACGTCGGCGGGACTGACGCCGAGAAGACGCACGGCGGAGGCGTTGGCATATTCGATGGCGCCGTCGTGCGAGAGCACGATCACGCCCTCACGAAGCGTATCCAGCACCGTCTCCATGAGGTCGCGCTCGCGTTCGAGACGGCGGGCGAGGATGGCGAGGTTCTGCGCATCGAGGTCGTCGATGCGGCCGAGGACGCGGTCAAGCGGGCTGAAGCGACGACGGGCCATGGTCAGGAGGCCTTGCGCGCCGCGAAGACGCGGGCGATCACGGCGATGAGCTGGCGCGCGACGGCGGCCTTCGAGGCCGGGCCGAGGACTTCGCGGAAGCCGTCCCGCCCGAGCAGGATGAGCTTGTTCTCGTCGGAACCGAAGGCGCCTTCGCAGCCGGCGACGGAATTGGCGGCGATGAGGTCGAGCCCCTTGCGCTCGAGCTTGTCGTGGGCGTGGGCCTCGACATTCTCCGTCTCGGCGGCGAAGCCGACCAGGAACTGGTCGGTGCGGCGTTCTTCGGCGAGGGCCGAGACGATGTCGGGCACCGGCTCGAGTTCGACCGTCCTCCCCTGGCCGTCCTGCTTGAGCTTCAGCGGCTCGGTCGTCTTCGGACGCCAGTCGCTGACCGCCGCTGTCATGATCAGGACGTCGCACGGACCGAACAGCGCGTCGGTCTGGCGGTGCATCTCGGCGGCGGTGACGACGGGATAATACATCACGCCCGCGGGCTCCGGCAGGGAGACCGGACCGGCGACCAGGTCGACCGTCCAGCCGGCCTCCGTCGCGGCCGTCGCCCAGGCGACGCCCGTGTTGCCCGTCGACGGGTTGCTGATGTAGCGGACCGGATCGAAGAACTCGCGGGTGGGACCGGCGGTGATGAGGCAGCGGAGGGACAAGGGGACGAAAGCGGTTGGGGGACGGCGGTTAGCGGTTGGCGGTCAGGCCAAGCCAAGCACCGCAGGTACCTTGGCGGAGGAAGGGGGCCGGGACAATCCATTTAGGGCCAGGGCCAGGGCCAGGGCTAGGCGTTCGCCGCATGGTGAACGCAAGGTAGGGGCGAGACTACGTCACGCCCTCGGTCACGGCGTAGCCGCGACCCTACCCTCCGGCCACCATCCGGCGGCCGCCACCTGCCACCTTAATCTTGCCTCTTGCGTTGATCCAACCGCCAACCGCTAAGACCTTTCCTCCACCCCCTATCCCTTGCCTTCTCTCCCCGGGCTACTCACATTCCCGCCATGGAAATCTTTCTGGCGACGGGCAACGCGCACAAGGCCGAGGAATTCGGCCGCATGTTCGCCAAGGCGCGGCTCGACGTGCGCGTGCGCTCGGCCCAGGACCTTGGCGGCATGCCGTATGTCGTGGAGATCTCCGGGACGTTCCACGGCAACTGCCGCCTGAAGGCCGAAGCCCTGCGCGCGATCGTGCCGCGCAAGGCCTGGGTGCTCGCGGATGACAGCGGCCTGTGCTGCGACGCGCTGCAGGGCGGACCGGGCGTCGACTCCGCGGTCTACGCCGGCATGGGCGCGACCGACGCGCAGAACCGCGCGAAGCTCCTCGAGGCGATGAAGAAGGCGCCGCCCCACAAGCGCGGCGCGCGCTTCGAATGCCACCTCATCCTCCTCGGGCCCAACCAGGAAGTCGGCAAGTTCGTCGGCCAGTGCTGGGGCAGGATCCTCGAAGCCGAAGTCGGCACCGAGGGTTTCGGCTATGACCCGCTCTTCGTGCCCGCCAACGAGGAACGCACCTTCGGCGAGCTCAGCGCCGCGAAGAAGGACGCCATCAGCCACCGCGCCAAAGCCTTCGCGCTCATGGCCGAGTGGCTGAGGGAGAATGGGGTAGCGTAAGACAAAATACCTGAACCAAAAGGAGACCGGATGATTGGCTGGGGAGCCATTTTCAGGTCTCTGGTATCGGACCTCAGGTCCCTGGTTCGGGTTATCAGCTGCGGGCGTCAGACCCGGGACCTGCACCCGAACCAGAACAACTGAACCTGACACCCGACGGCTGAGACCTGGGACCCGAGAACGTTGTGTCTGTGCATTTCCAAACCGCTAACCGCCTACCGCTAACCGCGACTACCTTTTAAAAAAACACCGCTTCGGACAACGCTTCCGGGGCGCCCATGAAAGCGACGCGCTGCGAGATCCGGCGGGCATCGTGGCTGCGCGAGAAAGCGAGCGTGGCGTGCGACCAGCCCTCGGAGTGCTCCCAGGAGAAGCGGGCTCCGTCGGCGAAGACCCATTCGGCGTCGAGGCAATCGCCGGCCGGAGGCTTTTCGGACAGGGCGAAGGAGACGTCGAGGTGGGCGCGCGTGAGCCCCGCGCAATGCGTCAGGCAGGAGCGCATCCACTCCAGGATTCCGTAGGCTTCGCCGCGCATGCCAGGCCGATGCGAGACGGTGACAGAGCGGAGGCCACGGACGAGTTCGGTCGGCTTGTGCGCGGCCAGATACTGGCCGAGGGCCTGACGGACCGGGAGACATCGGGCGACGGAAAGGTCGCGGACGGACTTCGGATTCGGGAAGGTGAGCCCGAAGAAATCGTCGCCCACGAGGGAGCGGTCGGCGACGACGCGGCGGCAGCGGGCGGTCCAGTTCAGCCAGGGCTTGAACTCGTCGACGGTCACGCCGTGGGCCCAGAGGTTCAAGGGAAGGTCGCCTTCGAGCCAGGTGGAGACGAGCGATTCGAGCTCCGGGGTCGGCGCGCCGTGCGCGAGCATGAGCGCCTCGCAGCAGCGCTTGCCGCGACGGGACGGATCGAAGAAGCAGAGCACGTTCACCTTGGCCTCGAGCGCGGCGGCGGCCTCGGCGACCGGGCGGGCGGCGAGGACGACGAGCCGGCACGGATAGCGCTGGGCGAAGCGGACGGCCTCGTCGAAACGCGCCTGCGCGTCGGCGGGCGTCACGCCGGCGCCGAACATCAGCACGAGGTTCATCTGCGAGGCGCGTGCGGCGTCCTCGCCTTCGTCGGCCCACGCCTTGTCGAGCGACGGCAGGACGGCGGCGATCTTGACCGGAAAGCCCGGGAGCGCGTCGATCAGCGGGTGGGCCATGGTCAGCGGCCGGCGTTGCGCCAGGCGTGGCCGTGGGCGGCCAGGAGGGCGTCGCCGCCCGCGGGACCCCACGAACCGGCGGCGTAGGTTTCCATGCCTTCGCGGCCCTGCTGCTGCCAGCTCTGGAGGAGCGGCGTGAAGAGGCGCCAGGACGCCTCGGTCTCGTCGCCGCGGATGAAGAGCGTGCGGTCGCCGACGAAGCCGTCGAGGATCAGGCGCTCGTAGGCCTCGGGGGTGTTGGAGCCGTAGGTGGTGGCGTAGCGGAAGCTGAGGCGGACCGGCTGCGTGCGCGGCTCGAGGCCGGGCACCTTGGAATTGAGGACGAGCGTGGTGCCTTCGTCGGGCTGGATCTGGATGACGAGGCGGTTCGGAGCCAGGTCATAGCGGGCGTCGCCGGCGAAGAGGCCGGACTCGGGCTGCTTGAACTGGATGGCGATCTCCGAGACGCGGCGCGCGAGGCGCTTGCCGGAGCGCATGTAGAAAGGCACGCCGGACCAGCGGCTGTTCTCGACCGAGAGGCGCAAGGCGCAGAAGGTCTCGGTCGCGGAGTCCGCGGGGATGTCCTTCTCGGCGAGATAACCGGGGACTTTCTCGCCGCCGGAGAGCCCTTCGCCGTAACGGGCGCGGACGGCGTCGCCGCCGGCGCCGAGACGCAGCGGTTGGATCGATTCGAGGAGCTTGACCTTCTCGTCGCGGATATGCTCGGCCGAAAGGGAACGCGGCTGGTCCATCGCCACGAGCGCGAGCAGCTGCATGGTGTGGTTCTGCAGCATGTCGCGGGTCGCGCCGCTGCCGTCATAGTAGCCGCCGCGGCCGCCGACGCCGAGCTCTTGGGCCACGGTGATCTGGACGTGGTCGACGTGACGCCGGTTCCAGAGCGGCTCGAAGAGCGGGTTGGCGAAACGCAGGACGAGGAGGTCCTGGACGGTCTCCTTGCCGAGGTAGTGGTCGATGCGGAAGATCTGCGACTCGCGGAAGTTGCGGGCGGCGACGGCGTTGAGGTGGACGGCCGAGGCGAGGTCCTTGCCGAACGGCTTCTCGATGATGACCTTGCTTTCGAGGTCGGTGCCGAGGCCGCGGGCGGCGAGGCCGGACTGGCCGAGGTTCTCGAGGATGGCCTCGAAGACCGTGGGCGGGGTCGAGACGTAGAAGACGAGCTGCAGGGGGCGGCCGGCGCGCTTCTCGGCGGCGGCGATGTGCGCCTTCAAGGCGGCGAAAGCGGCCGGATCGTCGTAACCGCCGGCTTGGTAAGAGGTGTTGTCCTCGATCCGCTTCCAGATGTCGGGCCGGAACTCGCGCCGGGAGAACTTCTTGATGTCGGCGGCGGCCTGGGCACGGAACTCGGCGTCGGGCACGGGCTTGCGACCGAAGCCGATCAGGTGGAAGTCGGCGGGCAGGAGGCTGTCGACGGCCAGGTTGTAGAGGGCGGGCAGGAGCTTGCGCGCCGCCAGGTCGCCGGAGGCGCCGAAGATGACCACGCAGGTCGGCTGGGCGCCCCGGTGCTTGCTCAGGCCGGAAAGGAACGGATGACGGTCGGTGTCGGACATCGGAGTCTAGAAACGGCGACGCCCGAAGAGGACTTCGCCACGGTGTTGAAGGAGGCGGACGGTGCCTTCCTTGCAAACCAGAACTTCCACGACGTCGAAGCGCGTATGACACGCACCCCCGATCTGGCGGATCCAAGCGCCGGCAGCCCGCCGCAAGGCCCTCTTTTTCCGTCGATTCACCGCCCAATACCCTTCCCCGCCCTCGTCGGCATGACGGGTCGTGACCTCGACGAAGACGAGCACCTCGCCCTCGAGGACGACGAGGTCGAGCTCGTCGCGCCCATGCCGCCAATTGGCCGCCAGGCAACGCCCTCCTTGCCGGCGATAATGCTCCTCGGCCTGACGTTCGCCCCAGGCGCCGAAGTCGGCCGGGGGCGGACGCCCGACCCACCATGCCCGCAGCACCTCGCCGAGTTCGCGCCAAAACATGTCCGATGAGACCCAAAACGCCGCTTTTCGACCAGCCCGCGACGGAGGGGTTCTTGACCTAGGGAACCCTAGGTGCCTTTCTCTGTCCTTACACCCCACACCCATGCGTCTCCTCACCCTCCTCGCCCTCGCCGCCGCGGCCTGCGTCAGCGCCGATCCGATCCCGGAATCCTACCGCCAGAACGGCTGGTTCGTCGGTGCCCAGGCTTACACCTTCAAGGAATTTTCCTTCTTCGAAGCCATCGCCAAGACTAAGGAAGCCGGCGGCAACCTCATCGAGATCTTCCCCGGACAGACCGTGAAGCCCGGTTCGAAGGAGAAGACCCACCACTCCATGTCCGAGGCCACCATGGCCGAGATCAAGGCCGAGCTGGACCGACAGGGCGTCCGCGCCGTGAACTACGGCGTCATCCCGGCCAAGAGCAAGGATGACGTCTACGCCATCATGTCCTTCGCCAAGAAGATGGGCCTCTACGCCGTCTGCACCGAATCCACCGAGCAGGTCGCCCACTGGGAATCCGCCGCCAAGGAGTTCGACATCAAGGTAGCCATCCACGAGCACGGCACCCGTATCGCCAAGGACGGCACGATCGACCCCAAGTATAAGGTCTGGGATCCCCTCTACGTCCTCGGGGTCGTCGAAAGCCGCGATCCGCGCGTCGGCGCCTGCGCCGACATCGGCCATTGGGCCACGTCGAACCTGAGTTCCGTCTGGGCGCTCAAGGTCCTCGAAGGCCGCATCGTCAGCGTGCACCTCAAAGATAAGGCCGCCTTCGGCAAGTCCGAGGTCGTCGTCGCCGGCAAGGGCGTCGTGGACGTGGATGGCTGCCTCAAGGAACTCATCCGCCAGAAGTTCGACGGCCACATCTCCGTCGAGCACGAGGCCGACTGGAAGGACAGCGTCCCGCAGGTGAAGCATAACATCGATTTCGTGAAAGCCCGCGCGAAGTAGGCTTCGCCGCCGGCGCGATCATCAAGCCCCCGGAAACCGGGGGCTTTTTTGTGGGTAGGTAAAACGATAAAACTCAAGGGGAGATCGGAAATCGGAAAGGATGCTGCGGTGCTACCTTGCTTCAGGTGACGGGTGACAGCCACCGGGGCATCGGCGGTTCGGGAGTCGGCTTTTCAGCCATCGGCCATCGGCTCCTGGTTCCTGCGGCTGATTCCTGAGCGGCTGGCGCCAGAACTCCCGGAACCCGTGGCCGTCACCCGTCACCCGAAATTGAGCCCCCAGCCAATCATCCTGTCTGCGGTTTCCCTTTGAGTTCAACCCCCTTGCCTTGGGTAGGGTCGGGACCGCGTCACGACCTAGCGTGCGTCTCAGTGCTCCCAAACGCTATCCGCTTCCACCTGCCTTGGGTAGGGCCAAGCATCCCTGCTTGGCCGCGGCCGACCAAGGATGATCGGCCCTACCTCGGGCGCGTCTTCACGTTTGCACCTTTGCACAGGCCTCAGGCCGATTTGCACTTTTGCACCGAGGGCAGCACGCCGTGCTGCCCCTACCTCGGCCTCAGCCTTCCGGCGTGAAGCCGAGCACGACGTCCCAGCGGGCGGAAAGTTCGCCGGCCTTGGAGCCCTTGAGCGGATCGAAGGCCAGCGTGACGCTCTCGCGCTGCGCGGCGTCCTTGATGCCCTTGTAGACCATGTCGTTCGCGTTCAGCTCGTGGCCCTTGACGTAGCACTGGGTGATGAGCTCCTTCTTACCCTTGATCTTCACGGCGAGGTGGATGTGCGGCGTACGCGGCTTGTAGGGCACGGGCTTGATGGTGCGGAAGACATACTCGCCGTTCGCGCCGGTGAGGAACCGGCCGAGGCCCTGGAAATTGCCGTCCCGCTTGGCGGCGTTGCCGGTCTTGGTGTGCAGATATGCCCCGTTGTTATCCGCCTGCCAGATCTCGACCAAGGCGTTGCGCACCGGGTCGCCATGTTCGTCGAGGATCCGACCTGACAGCCAGGCGATCTCGCCGACCGCCGGCGTGACGCCGTTGTTCACGATGATGAGGTCGTTGTCGGTATCGAGCGGCAGCTTGTCGGGATAGAAAGGCCCCTCGGTCTGCTTCGGCGGGCGCGTCAACGCCTCGGCGAACGCGCCTGGCACGGCGAACGCCGCCACCCCCAACGCCACCTGACGGAGGAAATCACGACGGGCACGGAGATCGGCGGGCAGAGGGGGTAAGGCCATGCCCAGATTCCTAACCACAAGGATAACAGAGAGCAAGAAGGGCTAGGGCCAGGGCTTGGGCTAGACGGCCGATCAAAGGGAGACCGGAAACCGGAAAGGATGCTGCGGTACCAAATAACTTCGGGTGACGGGTGACAGCCACCGGGGCATCGGCGATTCAGGAGTCGGCTTTTCAGCCATCGGCCATCGGCTCCTGGTTCCGGCGGCTGATTCCCGAGCGGCTGGCGCCAGAACTCCCGGTAGCCGTGGCCGTCACCCGTCACCCTAAATTGCACCCCAGCCAATCCTCCGGTCTCCGGTTTCACCTGCATCCACTGGACCTAGCCCTGCCCCTAGCCCTAGCCCTTTTATCAATAC
>JBJTAX010000137.1:0-5305 GCA_046091055.1 Verrucomicrobiota bacterium
TGGTAGGGCTGACCAACTTGGTCAGCCGTGCGGTTGAGCGAGGGCGCTCAACCCTACCTAATGACACCTAGGGCAGCACGCGGTGCTGCCCCTACCTCAGGAGCCAGAGGCTGAGGAGGGGTAGGGCGAGGATGAGGAGGCAGCCGCCGGAGCGGGGGCGAGAATCCTCGTAGAGTGAGCTGGTGCGCTCGTCGACCTCCCGTTGGATCTTTTCCTCGATGTCGGCCTCCAGGTCCGCGGGGATGCCGCCCTCGCCGTATTCGTCGTCGGAGCTGAAGTTCTCGTCGTCGTAATCGTCGCTCATGAGGGCATGGTATGCCCGAGGGCAGGGGAGGCGCAAGGCGGCGGGCTGTCATAACAGGCTGGAGCCTCGGCGGGGAATCCCCACGCTGGCGGGAGCATGGCGACCATCCTTTGCATGAAGTGGGGCAAGAAATACGGCCCGGAATACGTCAACCGCCTCCGCTCCATGGTGAGCCGCCACCTGACCATCCCGCACCGTTTCGTCTGCCTCACGGACGATAACACCGGACTCGACGCCGGCATCGAAACCTTCCCGATCCCCAGCCTCGAACTGCCGGCCGGCGCCCCGGAGCGCGGTTGGACCAAGCTTGTCTCGTTCTCGCCCGCGCTGACCGCGCCCGGCGGCCCGGAGCTCAAGGGCGACGTCCTCTTCCTCGACATCGACATCGTCATCGTCGGCAACATGGACGCCTTCTTCGCGCAGCCCGGCGACTTCCTGATCATCCGCGACTGGCAGAAGGGGCACTACACCGGCAACTCCTCGGTCTACCGCTGGCGCGCCGGCACCTACCCCGACGTCCTCGAATATTTCCGCGCGAACCTGGACGCCGTGCGCAAGCGGCACCGCAACGAGCAGGAGTTCCTGACCGCGCACCTCACCGCGCAGGGCAAGGTGAGCTACTGGCCGGAGACCTGGTGCCGCAGCTTCAAGAAGCACTGCGTGAAATATTTCCCATTCTCGCTCTGGCAGACGCCGGAGATCCCCGCCGACGCCAAGATCGTCGTCTTCCACGGCCTCCCGAATCCGCCCGACGCGCTCGTCGGCCGCAGCGGCAAGTGGTACCGCCGCGTGCTGCCCACGCCGTGGATCGCGGAGAATTGGAAATAAGAGCGTCAGCAGTTGGTGGCGGATGGCGGTTGGCGGTTAGCGGTTGGGACTGCCTTGGGTAGGGGCAGCACCGCGTGCTGCCCTCGTGCGTTCGCCGGAGGGTGAACGCGATGGTAGGGGCGAGGCTACGCCGCGCCCTTTCTGTATCGATGGTCATGACGTAGTCCTGCCCCTGCCTTGGGCCACCATGCGGCGGCCTAAGAAACAATAAGGGCAGCACGCGGTGCTGCCCCTGCCTTAAGCAAAAGCGCCTTCGGCGCTTACTTCGCTTCGTCGGCGGACTCGTCGTTGGCGGCTTCTTCCTTGGCCTGGGCCTGGCTGCTCAGGATGGGCTGGGCGAAGAGGCGGCCGTCGGGGAGGTTGGCGATGTAACCTTCGCCGATGAGGCAGGACAGGTCCGTGAGCACCTGCGCCTTCGCGGCGTCCTCGGCGTTCTCGCCGGCGAGGGCGAGGACGAGGTCCTTGGCCTGCTGGGCCGGCTTGCGGTCGAGCGAGTCGAAGATCTTGGCCATCGGGTCGCTGAAGGTCGATTTCGGGTCGCGGCAGCGACGCCGGACGGAGCAGGCGTAGGTGATGCCCTTGGAGCCCTTCTTATAAAGGTGGAACCCTTCCTTGCGGAGGCGGCCGCGGATGCCGTTGGCCGTGTCGAGGGGGAAGGCGCGCTGATGTTCGAGGGCGAAGCGGACCGAATCGCGGAGGGGGCCGGGATGCATCTCCTCGAGCAGGCGGCCGGCGAAGCGGACCCAGGGGTGGGTCTTCGCCACGAGGTCCTTGCGGAAGGCCTGGAGGAAACCGCGGGCGGCGTCGAGGGACTCGAGGCGCTCCGGTTCGCCTTCTTTGCGGTCCTTGGGCGCGTACTCGTTGCGGGTGGACATCGACTTCAGCCAGGCGTCGATCTGTTCCTGTTCGCGGACCATCTCGAGGCGGCCCTTGAAGGAATCGAACGGCACGTTCGGGCAGTGGCGGGCGTGGTGTTCGCGCAGGTTGCGTTGGTAGCTGTGGTGCGTCGGGGCGCCCAGCAGCTTGCCCGTCTGCGGGCAGCGGGCCACCATGAGGAAAGCGCCCTTGGGGGGGTCGACCGCGACTTCCACCTTATCGAAGAACTTGTCGAGGTGGCGGGACATCACGTGCGAGACCGCTTCGGCTTCCGTGAGGAAGGGATGGCCGTCGGGGACGGAGACCGCGATCAGGGCGTCAGGGCGGTGTTCGGCGTCGAGGTGGCGGATGACGATCGAGAGACGGTCTTCCTTGTCGAGGATCAGGCGGGCGACCTCGAAGAGCTCGTAGGTCATCTTGCTCTTCTTCATCGCGCCGCCGAGGATCTCGAACTTCGCGTCATCCGGGAAGAAGGCGCTCGCGACCACCGGCCGGAACACCGGGGCGTCATCGTAACGGGAGGGACCACGGTCGTCGCGACGGGGGCCACGGTCGTCACGGCGAGGGCCGCCGTGGTCGTCACGGCGCGGGCCGTCGGGACCATCGCGACGGGGTCCGCGGTTCTGGCCGTCGCGGGGCGGGCCGCGGCGTTCGCCTCCGGGTCCGTCGCGGAAGCGCGGGCGATCGCCGTCGCGACGCGGGCCGCCGTTGCCAGAGCTGACCTTTTCGGAGGGTCCGCTGACCCAAGAGGGCCCGAAACCAAGGGAGGAGAGGTCCAGTTCGAAGGACTTTTCCTTGGGAGGGTTGTTTTCGGCCGAGTCGGTGGACATTGGGGGAAGGAGCGTTGGGAAAGATGACCGCTTGGCAAGCATCGGCACAATCGCTTTTTACTTGCGCCAGGCGTCAGGACTTCCAGCGTGCACCTTCCTTTATTGCTCAGGTGGTGGAATGGCAGACACGCATGCTTGAGGTGCATGTGCCGCAAGGTGTCCGGGTTCAAGTCCCGGCCTGAGCACCAATTTAGGCTGGGTCGGTCCGGAAACGGGCTCGGCCCTGTTTTTGGTTCACATCATTCCCGACACCTCGCAGTAGTAGGGACATGGCTACGCAGGGCAAACTCGACGTCCTCATCCTCGGCTCCGGCGGGCGCGAACACGCCTTGCTCAAGGCCTGTCTCCGCAGTCCGCGGGTGGCCAAGGTCCGCGTCGCCCCCGGCAACGGCGGCATGGCCCTCGAGGCCGAGTGCCTCGAGGTCGACGCCGCGAACCCCGCCGCCGTGCTCGAACTCGTCCGCCGCAGCGGCTCGAACTTCGTGATCGTCGGGCCCGAGGTCCCGCTCGCCGCCGGGGTCGTCGACGTCCTCGAAGCCGCAGGCGTCCCGGCCTACGGCCCGCTCGCGGCCGGGGCCAGGCTCGAGGCCAGCAAGGCATACAGCAAGGATTTCATGGTGCGACACAAGGTGCCCACCGCCGCCTCCGCGACGTTCCGTTCCCTCGCGCCCGCCTTGGAGTATGCGCGCAGGCAGCCCGTCCCCGTCGTCATCAAGGCCTCGGGGCTGGCGGCGGGGAAGGGCGTCGTCATCGCGACGACCCACGCCGAAGCCGAGGCCGCGCTGCGCGACATGATGCAGACCAAGGTCTTCGGCGCTTCGGGCGACGAGGTCGTCATCGAGGAATTCATGCAGGGCGAGGAGGCGTCGATCATGCTGATGGTCTGCCGCGGCGAATACCTGATGCTCCCGCCGAGCCAGGATCATAAGCGTGTCGGCGAAGGCGACACCGGCCTCAACACCGGCGGCATGGGCGCCTACGCCCCGACGACCGTCGTCACGCCCGAGGTCGAGCGTCGTCTCCGCGAGGAGATCATCGCGCCCACGTTGCGCGGCCTGCAGGCCGACGGCATCGATTACCGCGGCACGCTTTACGTCGGCATCATGGTCACGGCGACCGGTCCGAAGGTCGTCGAGTTCAACGTCCGCTTCGGCGACCCCGAGTGCCAGGTGCTCATGCCCTCCTTGGAGACCGATCCCGTGCAGATCATGGAGGACATCGCGCACGGGCGTTTCCGTCCGGCGGCCGTGAAGCTCCGCCCCGGCGCCACGATCATCGTCGTCCTCGCCGCCGGCGGTTATCCGGGCGAAATCCGCAAGGGCGACCCGATCGCCTTGCCGGCCAGTCTGCCCGAAGGCGTCGACATCGTCCATGGCGGCACCCGGCGCCTGCCGGACGGACGGGTCGTCACCACCGGCGGCCGCGTCCTGGGCGTCGTGGCCCATGGCCCGACCCTGCAGGAGGCCGCCCGCCGGGCCTATGCGGTCGTCCCGCAGATCCGTTATGAGGGCTGCCATTACCGCCGGGACATCGGGTATCGCCAGCTCCGGCGCGACGGAGTCCTCTGAGCGCTTGAACCAAGGGGCTTAACCCGCATCTTGGCTGCATGGCCGTCGCGCGAGACACCGTCACGTTCGTCTGCACGGGCAACACGTGCCGCAGCCCGATGGCGGAGGCGTTGTTGCGCGCCGCTCTGTCCAGGAAAGGGGAAGGCTTGGAAAAGTTCCGGGTCGCCTCGTGCGGCCTGGCCGCCTACCCGGGCGAGCCCGTCTCCGCGAACTCGGTCAAGGCCATGCAGCGCATCGGCTTGGATGTCGCCGGCCATCGCAGCCTTCTGCTCACGCAGGCCGACGTCGACCGCAGCGCGGCGATCTTCGGCATGACCGAGTCGCACCTCGCCGCCTTGCATTCGCGTTTCGACGTCCTGCCGCCGCTGGTGCTCCTGCTGCGGGACGTGCTGCCGGCGGACTTCCCGCGGGACATCCCGGACCCTTTCGGCGGCGGTTATCGTGATTACGAGGAGTGCCGTGATTCCATGGTTGAAGCCATGCCCGCGATGGTGGAGTTTCTGCGGCAGAATCTCCCGCGATGACCAGCCCGCTTACGCTTTCCTTCGGCAGTGACCACGGCGGCCTCGCCCTGCGCCGCGGCCTGATCGAAGCGCTGAAAGGGAAGGGGTATGCCGTCCTTGACCGCGGCACCGAGACCGAGGCCTCGTGCGATTACCCGGATTACGCCCATGCCGTGGGCGCCGACGTCGTGGCCGGCCGCGCGAAGTTCGGCGTGCTCGTGTGCACCACCGGCAGCGTCATCGCCATCGCGGCCCACAAGCTGCGGGGCATCCGCGCCGCCTTGGTCCAGAGCGCCGACGCCGCCGGCCTGAGCCGCCGCCACAACGACGCCAACGTCCTTTGTTTCGGCGCCAAATACGTCGACCTCCCGACCGCCTTGACATGCGTCGAGGCCT
>JBJTAX010000138.1:0-4206 GCA_046091055.1 Verrucomicrobiota bacterium
CAACCTGATCATGGGTTGGGACGAGGCCGAAGGCCTGCGCTGATCTTCCTCCATGTCCATCGAGTTCACCCATGATTCGCCGGGCGTCACCGACGTGCCCGGCTTCCGCGTCGGCGCCGCCGGCTGCGATATCCGCAACAAGTCGGCCGACCGGCTCGACCTGACGCTCGTCGTCGCCGACCGTCCGTGCGCCGCCGCCGGCGTCTTCACGACCAACGACGTGAAGGCCGCCCCCGTGCGCTTCTGCCAGCAGGTGCTCGCCGTCTCCGCGGACAAGATCCGCGGCATCGTCGGCAACAGCGGCAATGCCAACGCCTGCACGGCCGCCCAGGGCGACGCCGACGCCGACGCGATGGCGCAGCTGTCCGCCGCCGCCGTGGGCGCTCCGGCCGACGCCTTCCTCGTCTGCTCGACCGGCCGTATCGGCGAACTCCTCCCGATGGCCAAGGTCGCCGAGGGGATCAAGGTCTCGGCCGCCCGTCTCTCGCGCGACGCCGCCGAAGGCGTGCGTTCCGCCCACGCCATCCTCACTTCCGACACCCGCCCGAAGTCCGTCACCGCGCGCTTCGTCTGGGAGGGTAGGACCGTCACCCTCGCCGGCATCGCCAAAGGCGCGGGCATGATCGAGCCGAACATGGCCACCATGCTCGCGTTCGTCTGCACCGACGCCGCCGCGTCCCCGGCGGAGCTCAAGGCGGCCCTCAAGGCTTCCTCCGACCAATCCTTCAACTGCGTCAGCGTCGACGGCGACATGTCCACCAACGACACCGTGCTGCTCCTCGCCTCCGGCGTGTCCGGCGTGTGCGTGGGCGCGTCCGCCCCGGCCGCCCTCCGCGCGCTCTTCCAGGAAGCCCTCGACAAGGTCTGCTTCGCGCTGGCGGAGAAGATCGTCGGCGACGGCGAGAAGATCACCAAGGTCGTGGCCGTGGAGATCGAAGGCGCCCGCACCCGGGCCGACGCCGAGAAGATCGCCCGCGCGATCGGCAACTCGCTCCTGGTGAAGTCCTCCTGGTTCGGCGAAGACCCGAACTGGGGCCGTCTGGCCGACGCCGCCGGCTACGCCCGCACGGGCTTGGACGAGTCCAAGCTGGATATCTATTACGACGACGTCCCGGCCGTCCTCGGCGGCAAGCCCCTGCCCGAGAACAAGCCGAAGTGGAAGCAGGTCGTGAAGGCCGCCCGCTTCGCCGTCCGCCTGAAACTCAATCTCGGCGACGCCAAGTTCCGGCTCCTGGCCGCGGACCTCACCGACGGCTACGTGAACTACAACAAGAGCGAGTGAGGTTTTCCGTTTACTCGCCGCCCGCCGTCCCGACACTCCGTCCCGCAAGATGAGCATTCCCGCCGCCCAGAAAGCCGAGGTCCTTCACGAGGCGCTTCCGTACATCCATAAGTTCCGCGGCTCCACCTTCGTGGTGAAGTACGGCGGCAGCTTCATGGATGACCCGAATCCGGAGGGGCGCGACCGCGTGGCCACCGACATCGCTTTCCTCTCCGCCGTCGGCATCCAGGTCGTGGTCGTGCACGGCGGCGGCAAGGCCATCACCCGCGCCATGGACAAGGCCGGCATCAAGTCCGAGTTCCGCGGCGGCATGCGCGTCACCGACGCCGCGACCGTCAAGATCGTCGAGGAGACCCTCAACCAGGAGATCAACGGACAGATCTGCGAATCCCTCAAGGCCCGCGGCGCCAACCCGCTCGGCATGCCGGGCAACCACGTGAACCTCTGCGAGAAGCTGCTCGGGACCGACGAGAAGGGCCAGCCGGTCGACATCGGCTTCGTCGGCGACATCAAGTTCGTGAAGACGAAGCTCATCAAGAAAGCCTTGGCTGACGGCCACCTGCCGGTGGTCTCGCCCATCGCGCTCGACGCGGACGACCAGGCTTACAACACCAACGCCGACGTCGCCGCCGCGGCCGTCGCCAACTCCCTCCGCGCCCGCCGCCTCATCTTCATGAGCGACGTCCCGGGCCTCCTCGCCGACCCGAAGGATCCGGACTCCCTCATCGCCACGCTGAAGGTCAGCGAGGTCGACGAACTCAAGCGCAAGGGCGTCATCGCCGGCGGGATGATCCCGAAGGTCGACAGCGCCGTGAAAGCCCTCAGGGAAGGCGTCCGTCGCGTGCACTTCATCGACGGCCGCGTACCGCACGCCCTCCTGCTCGAGGTCTTCACGGACAAGGGCATCGGCACCGAAATCGTCCACGGTTGATGAGCGGCCCGTCCTCAGATTCCGCCGCCGCGCATTACGCGGCCAACGTCGCCCACAACTACGGTGCGCCGCCCATCACGCTCGTGAAAGGGCAGGGGACGCATGTCTGGGACGCCGCCGGCAAGCGCTACCTCGACTTCGCCTCGGGCATCGCCGTCAACGCCGTCGGCCACGCCCATCCGCACTGGGTGAAGCGCGTCACCGAGCAGGCCGGCAAGCTCGTCCACGTCAGCAACCTCTACCGCAACGAACCGCAGGGCGAGCTCGCCCACGCGCTCTCGCTGCGTTGCGGCCCCGGTCGCGTCATCTTCTGCAACAGCGGCGCCGAGGCCAACGAGGGCCTGCTCAAGCTCGCCCGTCTCCACGGACAGCGCAAGTCCGGCGCGGAAGGCGCCTGCGTCGGCGTCGTCGTGGCCGAGAAGGCTTTCCATGGCCGCACCTTCGGCGGCATGTCCGCCACGCCCCAGGAGAAGATCCAGAAGGGCTTCCGTCCGTTGTTGTCCGGCTTCACCGCCGTCCCGCTCAACGACCTCGCCGCCTGGGACAAGGCCATCGACGCGAAGGCCGCCGCCGTCCTGATCGAATCGATCCAGGGCGAGGGCGGCGTCAATCCGGCCACCCCGGAGTTCCTGCGTGGCGTCGAGCAGCTCTGCCGCGCGCGCAACGTCCTGTTCATGATCGATGAGATCCAGTGCGGCATCGGCCGTACCGGTAAGTTCTTCGCTTACGAGCATGCGGGCGTGAAGCCCGACGCGATCGCCATGGCCAAGGGCCTCGGCGGCGGCTTCCCCGTCGGCGCCATCTGGATGGCCCCTCCGCACGACGATCTTTTCCAGGCGGGTTCGCACGGCACCACCTTCGGCGGCGGTCCCCTCGCGGCCACCGCCGGTCTGGCCGTGCTCGAGATTCTCGAGGCGGAGCAGCTTGTCGCCAAGGTGGCCGAGCGTTCCGTCGCCTGGCATGCCGCGCTGCGTGAGCTCGTCGCCCTGCGCCCCGACCTCGTGAAGGAAGTCCGCGGCGCTGGCTACATGGTGGGCGTCATCCTGCACGTCGACCCGCTCCCGGTGGTCGCCGCCCTCCGCGAGGCCGGCATCCTCACCGCCCCGGCCGGCGGGGTGGCGGTCCGCCTGCTGCCTCCGCTCAACGCCTCTCCGGCCGAACTGGCCGAGGCCGGGGCGATCCTGCGTCAGGTCCTAGGCGGTTGGAAGGCCGCCTGAGCGGCTTCCCTCCCCTATTTTCCGCTGTCCAAACGGTTCGGCAGGGCTATGTTCGAACGCTTTACGAAATGCGTCATTTCCTGAAGGAGACCGACCTGAGCCCGGCCGAAACGGCCCAGGTCTTCGCCGCCGCCGCGGCCCTCAAGGCCGGTCGCGGCCGGTCCGCCGGTGCCGCCCTCGCGCATCAGTCCTGGGGCCTGATGTTCTTCAAGAAGAGCACCCGTACCCGCGTCTCCTTCCAGGTCGGCGTCCATGAGCTCGGCGGCCTGCCGGTGATGCTCAACGCCGACGACCTGCAGCTCTCCCGCGGCGAGACCGTCGCCGACACCGCCCGCGTCCTTTCCCGTTACCTCCACGGCATGGTGATCCGTTGCCACGAGCATGCCTTGCTCGAAGAGTTCGCCCGCTGCGGCACGATGCCCATCGTCAACGCGCTGTCCGACTTCCTGCATCCGTGCCAGTTCATGACGGACATGTTCACCTTGGCCGAACGCTACTCGCCCGGCCGTCCCGAGCAGTATGCCGCTTCGCTGAAGGGCAAGAAGGTCGCCTTCCTCGGCGACACCGCCTGCAACATGGCCAATTCCTTCGTGCTCGGCGGCGCCGCCCTCGGCGTCGAGATCGCGCTCGCCGGCCCCGCCGGCTATGAGCCCGGCGCCGAGGTCCGCGCCCAGCTGAAGCAGGACGGCCTCGCCGAATCCTTCACCTTCTCGACCGACCCCGCCGCCGCCGTCAAAGGAGCGGACATGGTCTACACCGACGTCTGGGTGAGCATG
>JBJTAX010000139.1:0-8682 GCA_046091055.1 Verrucomicrobiota bacterium
GATCCCAGATCAGCTCCGCCTGCAGGAGCCCCGAAGAGGGATTGACGGCGATGAGCCGGCAACGCAGCCCGCGCGCGACTTCCGAGCGCAGGCGGTCGCCGCGCAGACGGTCGGCGAAACCGCGGTCGGCAAGGGCCGAAGGGTCGATACTGAGCAGTACGGTCGGACGCAGCCGGCCGTCGGCGTCGGGGTCGAGCCCGACCGAGGCCACCTGCCCGACCGTCACCCCCAGCACGCGCACCGGGGTGCCGGTCGCGACGCCTTCGACCGAAAAGGGCGGACGGAAGACCAGGCGCACGAGAGGAGCCGACCAGGCCCTCCACCAGGCGAACACGGACCACAGCGCGACCGCGCCGAGGACGGCGATCAGCGCCGCGCCGAGCGCGCGCCGGCTCATCCCGCGGCCTGCGGGTAGCTGCCCAGCCACTTCACCACCTCGCAGCGACCCGTCAATTCGTTGATCGCGGCCTGCACGGCCGCCGTGTCCCAGTGCCCCGGGACATCGATGAAGAAGAGGTACTCCCAGGCCCGGCGATGGCTCGGACGGGCTTCGATGCGGATCAGGTTGATCCCGCGGTCGGAGAACGCGGCGAGCGCGCCTTGGAGGGCTCCGGGCTCGTGCTTGAGGGTGAGGACGACGCTCGTGACCTCGTCGGCCGTGCCGGCCGCGTTGGCGGCCTTCGCGATGACGAAGAAGCGCGTGGCGTTGTCGCGGCGGTCTTGGATGCCGCGGGCGAGGACGGGGACGCCGCGGGATTCGGCGGCGGTGGCCGAAGCCACGGCCGCCTGACCCCGGGGCTCGCGGGCGACGCGTTCGACCGCGGCCGCGGTGCTCTCGGTCTCCACCAGCGCGGCCGCGGGCAGGTGCCGGGAAAGCCAGCCGCGGCACTGGGCAAGGGCGATGTCCTTCGAAAGCACCTGCTTGACCTGGTCGAGCGGGCCATGGCCGACGAGGCACTGCTCGACCGAGAGGGTCACCTGCGCGACGACCTTCAGGTCGGACTCCGCCAGCAGGTCGAGCGAATGGCTGACCACGCCTTCGGAAGAGTTCTCGACCGGGACGACGCCGTAGGACGCCTCGCCGGATTCGACGGCGGCGAAGATGTCGGCGATGGAGCGCAGCGGCAGCGAGGGCACGCTGGTGCCGAAGGCGCGGACCACGGCCTGCTGGGTGAAGGAACCCTCGGGTCCCAGGTAGGCGACCGGGCTGGCCATCTGGGCGCCGATCGAGAGAGAAATGATCTCGCGGTACACGGCGCGCAGGCCGGAAGCCGGGATTTCGGGGGCGGCCGAGGTGATGGCGCGTAGGAGCTGCTCCTCGCGGTGCGGGGCGTAGACCGGCGCGCCCGATTTCAGCTTGGCCTCGCCGATGGCCCGGGCGACCTTGAGCCGTTCGCCGAGCAGGCGGAGGATCTCCCGGTCGATGCGGTCGACCTCGCGGCGATGGTCTTCGAGGCTCATTCGGCGGGTTTCTCCTCGGCGGGCGGTTCCTCGGTCGCGACCGCGGCGGCGGACTGGTCTTCGAGCGGCAGGCCGACCTCGGCGTCGCCGACCTCGGCCGGCGTGGTCGCGCGCGTGATCCATTCCGAGATCTGCGCTGGCGAGAGCACGTCGGAAGCGGGCAGTTCGCCGAGCGAGCGGAGGCCGGTGAAATCCAGGAACTTGTCGGTGGTGCCGTACTGTAACGGGCGGCCCGGGGGGTCGGCGCGGCCGGTCACGGCGACGAGCTCGAGCTCGAGCAGGCGGGTAAGCGCGCTGTCGACGGAGACGCCGCGGATGGCCTCCATCTCCGAGCGGGTCACCGGCTGGCGGTAGGCGACGATCGACAGGGTCTCCAGGGACGCGGGGCTGAGGCGCTGCGGACGGGGTTCGCCGCGGAGCAGACGCACCCAGTCGGCATAAGCCGGAGAGATCACGAGGCGGAAGCCTTCGGGCCCCTGCAGGATACGTCAGGCGTCGTTGGCCCCGCGCATCTCGGCTTCGAGGGCGTCGACGGCTTCGCGGATCTGGGTGGCCGTCAGCAAGGTCGGGACCTGGTCGATGATGTCCTGGATCACCTCCTGCACGGGCGGCGGGACGACGGCGGGCTCGCCGGCCCCTTCGGGGAGGTCCGGCTGCTGCGCGGCGGCCGCATGGGCGTGATAACGCTGGACGACCTTCTGGATGTCCTTGATGGACACAGGCTCGGAGGTCGAGAACAGCAGGGCCTTGATGACCTTCTTGAGGTTGAATTCCACGGGAAGAGGGAGTCTTAAATCGGATTGTAGGAAGCGAAGGACACGTTCACATATAGCCGTCGCATGCCCTCTCTTATGAGGCGGCCGCACCTACTGACAACCGCAGACTTTTCACAACCTCATGACCACGCCCCACCACTGCCGCCAACACTCCGCCATCGTCGTCGACGGACCGGACCGCGCCCCCAGCCGAGCGATGCTCCGGGCGGTGGGCTTCGATGACGCCGACTTCCAGAAGCCCGTCGTGGGCGTCGCCTCGACCTGGTCGATGGTGACCCCCTGCAACATGCACATCGACCGGCTGGCGACCGAAGCCGCCAAGGGCGCCGACGCGGCCGGCGGAAAAGCGGTGATTTTCGGCACCATCACCGTTTCCGACGGCATCTCGATGGGCACGCCGGGCATGCGCTATTCTTTGGTCTCCCGCGAGATCATCGCGGACTCCATCGAAGCCGTCACCGGCGCGGAAGGCTTCGACGGGCTCGTCACGATCGGGGGCTGCGACAAGAACATGCCGGGCTGCGTGATGGCGATGGCCCGCCTCAACCGTCCTTCCGTCTTCGTCTACGGCGGCACCATCGTCCCCGGCCTCCACAAGGGCAAGGCCGCCGACATCGTCACCGTGTTCGAAGCCGTCGGCCAGCACGCCGCGAAGCAGATCGACGACGCCGAGCTGAAAGAGATCGAGAAGTGCTCCATCCCGGGCGAAGGCTCGTGCGGCGGCATGAACACCGCCAACACCATGGCCTCGGCGATCGAAGCCATGGGCCTGAGCCTGCCCGACAGCTCCGCGCAGCTGGCGAATTCCAAGGAGAAGCTGGCCGACTGCGAACGCGCGAGCAAGGCCGTGCTTGAGCTGCTGAGGAAGGACATCCGTCCGTCGGACATCCTCACCAAGAAGGCGATCGAGAACGCGATCGTCACGGTCATCGCCCTCGGCGGCTCGACGAACGCCGTCCTGCACCTCATCGCCATCGGCCATTCCGCCGGGATCAAGGTCACCCTGGAAGACTTCGAGCGCATCGGCCGCAAGGTCCCCGTGCTGGCGGACCTGAAACCGAGCGGCAAATACAACATGGCCCACTTCGTGCGCATCGGCGGCCTCCAGCCGCTGCTCAAGATGCTGCTGGACGCCGGCCTGCTCCACGGGGACTGCCTGACCGTGACCGGCAAGACCGTCGCGGAGAACCTCGCGCACGTGGGCGCCTACTCCGCCGACCAGGACGTGGTCCGGCCGATGAGCAATCCCATCAAGGCCGACAGCCACCTCCGCGTCCTCCGCGGCAACCTCGCCCCGCACGGCGCGCTCGCCAAGATCACGGGCAAGGAAGGCAGCTCTTTCACGGGCCAGGCCATCGTCTACGAATCCGAAGAAGCCTCCCTCCGCGGCATCCTCGACGGCGAGGTGAAGGACGGCCACGTGATCGTCATCCGCAACGAAGGCCCCAAGGGCGGCCCCGGCATGCGTGAGATGCTCGGACCCACCAGCGCCGTCATGGGCAAGGGCATGGGCAAGACGGTGGCCCTGATCACCGACGGCCGCTTCTCCGGCGGCAGCCATGGCTTCGTCGTCGGCCACGTGTCGCCGGAAGCCGCGGCCGGCGGCCCGCTCGCCATCGTGAGGAACGGCGACCGCATCCATATCGACGCCGTGAGGAACGAGCTCAACCTCGGCCTCTCGGACGAAGAGATCGCCGGCCGGCTCAAGGAGTGGCGGCCCGCCCCGTGCAAGGAGAAGCGCGGCGTGCTGGCCAAATACGCCAAACAGGTGAAGTCCGCCTCCGAAGGCGCCATCACGGACGGCGACTGAGGCCATCCTGAGCGGAAATGAAAGGGCGGACGCTCCGGCGGTCCGCCCTTTTTGTTGCAAGCCTCTCGGCGCCGGGAGAGCATCAGAACATCGTGGCCTCCTCCTTCGACCTCTACCGCCGGCAGCTCCTCAATTTCCCTGAAATCGGCGTCTCGCTCGACTTCAGCCGCGCGCCCGCGCCGGCGGGCTTCGCCGCCAAGATGGCCCCGGCCATGGCGAAGGCCTTCGCCGAGATGGCCGCGCTGGAGCGCGGCGCGATCGCCAACCCCGACGAGAAGCGCATGGTCGGTCATTACTGGCTCCGCGCGCCGGAACTCGCGCCCGACGGGAAGATCGGCGCCGAAGTGAAGGCGGCCGTCGAAGCCATCGTGAAGTTCGCCGCGCAGGTCCACGCCGGTCAGGTCAAAGGCTCCGCCGGCAAGTTCACCGACCTCCTCTGCATCGGCATCGGGGGCTCGGCCCTCGGGCCGCAGTTCGTGTCCGACGCGCTCGGCGGCAAGGAGTACAAGCTCCGCGTCCATTTCATCGACAACACCGACCCCGACGGCATCGACCGCGTCTTCGACGGCCTCGTCGGCCGCCTCGGGACCACCCTCGCGATCGTGACCTCGAAATCCGGCAGCACGCCCGAGCCGCGCAACGGCCAGCTCGAGGCCGCGCTCCGCTGGAAGCAGGCCGGCCTCTCCTTCGCGGCTCACGCCGTCGCCGTCACCGGTGTCGGCAGCCAGCTGGACCAGGTCGCCGTCGCCGAGAAGTGGCTCGCCCGTTTCCCGATGTGGGACTGGGTCGGCGGCCGCACGAGCGAGCTCGGCCCCGTCGGCCTTCTGCCGGCCGCGCTGCAGGGCATCGATATCCGTGGCCTGCTCGAGGGCGCGAAGGCCATGGATGCGCTCACGCGCGTCCCCGACGCCGGCAAGAATCCCGCCGCCGCGCTGGCCCTCGCCTGGCACCATCTCACCGAAGGCCGCGGCACCAAGGCCATGGTCGTGCTGCCCTACAAGGACCGCCTGCTGCTGTTCTCGCGCTACCTCCAGCAGCTCGTCATGGAGTCGCTCGGCAAAGAACTCGACCTGCACGGCCGCAAGGTCTTCCAAGGCCTGACGGTCTACGGCAACAAGGGGTCGACCGACCAGCACGCCTACGTGCAGCAGCTGCGCGACGGGGTGAATAACTTTTTCGCGGTCTTCATCGAGGTCCTGAAGGACCGCGAAGGCCCCTCCTTGGAAGTCGAACCCGGGGTCACCTCCGGGGACTACCTCCAAGCCTTCCTCCTGGGCACCCGCGAGGCGCTTTCCGACAGCGGCCGGGCCAACATCACGATCACCATCGATCAGGTGGACGCCCGCTCGGTGGGCATGCTGATCGCGCTCTTTGAACGAGCCGTCGGACTGTACGCCAACCTCCTCGGCATCAACGCCTACCACCAGCCGGGCGTCGAAGCGGGCAAGAAGGCGGCCACCGAGACCTTGAAAATACGGGCGGCCGCCCTCGCCGCCCTCGCCAAGGCCGGAGGCAAACCGCTCACAGCAGCCCAAGTCTGTGAGGAAATTGCACTTGAGGGGAGGGAAGAATTGGTGTTCAAAGTCCTTCTGCACGTTTCGTCGAACCCCGGTCCTGTCTCCCGCCAGGAAAACCCCGACCCCGGGCTCACCTTTTTCCGTCATTCTTAACCCCATTATTACCCCATGAACAAGAAGCTCAACGCCTTCCTCCGCATCCTGACCGTGATCGCCGCCGTCGCCGCGGTCGTCTTCGCGTTCCTGCTGAAAGGAAAGATGGACGCCGCCCTCACCAAGACCCTCTGGGCCGTCAACGACGCCGAAGTGAAGGCCGGCAAGGATTACGACGCTCGCATGACCTCCCTCGCCTCGTTGCCGGGCCTCTTGGCCGACAAGCGCAAGGCCATCGCCGACCTCGAGCTCGCCAAGAAGGACCTGACCGCCGACGTCGCCGACAAGAAGACGAAGATCGAAGGCCTCACCGCCGCCAACGCCACCCTCGAAGGCGAGCGCGCCGAACTGACCCGCAAACGCGACGAGCTCTCCGCCCAGCTCACCGACGCCAACAGCAAGAAGGACGGAGCCGTCGCCGAACTCACCGCCGTCAAGGAAGACCTGGTCCGCGCCACCGAGAAGGTGAACAACATGTACACCAAGGAGCAGCTGGCTGAAATCGAAGCCAAGGCTACCAAGGCCGAGGAGCTCTCCACCGCCCTCCGCGGCAAGTATGCGGCGCTGCATAACTGGGCCTCCCGCGCCTCCGAGTCCCCCGCCCCCGGCGGCTTCCAGCGCGATCCCTTCGCCGAGCCCGCGAAAGAAGGAACCGCCGCCCCCGCGTCTTCGGTCGCCGTCGCGGTCGAGGCCGTGACCGACACGATCCCGACCAACATCCTGGCCTTGGACGCCCGTTCCGGCATCGTCGCCTTTTCGGTGGGCGAAGCCAATGGCATCAAGGAAAGCGCCCTCTTCTCCGTCAAGGTCGCCGGCAGGGAGGTCGGTAAGGTGAAGATTTCCTCGGTCAAGGGAGCCCTTTCCTTCGGCCAGCTCCAGCCTGGCAAGGAACTCGATCTCAGCGCCATCGCCAAGGCTGGCACCGTGTCGCTGACCCCCTCCATCAAGCTGGCCAGCAACTGAGATGTCCGCCCGCCTCTTCATCGTCTCCGCCCTGCTGTCCGGCCTGGCCGGGCTGACCGGTTGCGAGACCGTCGAGAAGCCGTCGGATTCCATGCTCCCGCAGGCCCAGCCGGCCAGCTGGCAGGGCGGCCTTCCGGGCGTCTCGACGCCCGGTTCGGGCTATCGTCGCTGATGCCTACGGCTGACGCAGGCGCCGCCGGCCGAACGCAAGGTTCCGCCGGGCGGCTCTGGGTCGTGGCCACGCCGCTCGGCAATCTCGGCGACATCACCGCGCGTGCCAGGGAGGCGATTGCGGAGTCCGATTTGGTGGCCTGCGAGGACACCCGCGTCACCGGCGGGCTCCTGCGCCACCTGGCCGTCTCGAAGCCGATGCTCGCCTACCACGAGCATAACGAGAAGGACGCCGCGATCGTCATCGCCGACAAGGTCGCCGCCGGGGCCAAGGTCGCCCTGATCACCGACGCGGGCACGCCCGGCATCAGCGACCCGGGCTTCCGCGTGACGCGCGAATGCCGCCGGCGCGGCCTCATGGTCACTCCCCTGCCCGGTCCGTGCGCCATCGTCGCCTTGCTCTCCGCCTCGGGCCTGCCGACCAACGCTTTCCGCTTCGTCGGCTTCCTCGCGCCCAAGTCCGCCGCCCGCCGGTGCTTCCTCGAAGGCCTGGCGACGGCCGACGAGACCGTGGTGCTGCATGAATCCTGCCACCGCATCGGGGACTTCCTGGAGGAGATGCTCGAGATCCTCGGCCCGACGCGCGTCGTTTGCGTCGGCCGAGAAATCACCAAGCTGCACGAGACGATCCGCACGGCGCCCCTGGCCGAACTGGTCCCCGGGCTGAAGGGCGGTTCGCTGAAAGGCGAGTTCACCGTGGCGATCGCCCCGGCCGACTTCGTCCTCTGACGCTCATCGCGGGTTGACCCGGAGGGCCGGTCGCCCGCATCCTTGCCGGCAATGGCGGGTTTCGACGACAGCCTGGTCCGAGAATATTTCGAGATGAACGGCTTCTTCGTGCGCCAGTCGCGCAAATACGCCGTCCAGTCCCGCCGGAAGCGCGCCGACGAAGAGGGCGACCTCCTGGTGATCAACCCTTCCCCGCGGCGCGGCGGCGAGACGCCCTTCCAATTGTTCGGCTCGGACCTGCCCGGACTGACCGCGGCCGTCGTCGCGGTGAAGGCCTGGCACACGACCAAAGCCATCACGCCGACGATGATCAGGAAAGGCGACCTGCTGGAGTTCGTGCGCAAAGAGGCCGTCGAAGCCGCGAAGGAGGCCTTCGCCGACCTCACGCCGCCCGAAGGCCAGCCCTTGGCGAAGATCCTCGTCCTGCCGGGCATCCCGGCCACGGAGCCGCAACGCTCGGAAAGCATCACGCTGCTGCGCGAGAGCGGCGTCGACCACGTGCTGACTTTCCGGACGATCCTCGAGAATCTCGTCCAAGCGGTCGAATCGAACCAGAGTTATGCGAAATCCGACACCTTGCAGTTGCTCCGGCTGCTCCGGGTCTACGATATGGTGAAGGCCGCCCAGCTCGAACTGTTCGGTTCCGCCAACCCACCGAAGTGATCCACCCTACCGCCCAGGTCCATCCGTCCGCCCGGCTCGCCCCCGACGTCGAGGTCGGCGCCTTCGCGGTCGTCGAAGCGGACGCTTCGCTCGGCCCCGGCTGCCGGGTGGCGGCCCACGCCGTCGTCAAGGCCCGCACCGGACTCGGCGCCGGCGTTCGCGTCGACCACTTCGCCGTCGTCGGCGGCGACCCGCAGGACCTCGCTTTCGACCCTGCCACGGAGTCGGGCGCGCGCATCGGCGACCGCACGGTCATCCGCGAGCACGTCACCGTCCACCGGGCCACCCGGGCCGGCGACCACACGGTCGTCGGCCCGGATTGCCTGCTCATGGCCGGCTGCCACGTCGCCCACGACTGCGTCGTCGGCGCGCACGTCATCCTCGCCAACGGCTGCATGCTCGGCGGACACGTCGCCGTCGGTGACAAGGCCTTCGTGAG
>JBJTAX010000140.1:0-13433 GCA_046091055.1 Verrucomicrobiota bacterium
CCGGAAGGCCGCCCTGGAGGGTAGTCGGAGGCCTACCGGCCCCGGGGTTCCTCGCTAATCAGTCGGTGAAGCGGAAGAGGGCCACGTCGCCGTCCTTGAAGAGGTACGACTTGCCTTCGAGGCGGTAGCGACCGGCGTCGCGGGCGGCGGCCACCGAGCCGTTCTTGACCAAATCCTCGTAGGAGACCACTTCGGCCTTCACGAACCCCCTCTCGAAGTCGGTGTGGATCACGCCGGCACACTGCGGGGCGGTCATGCCGTGCCGGAAGGTCCAGGCGCGGACTTCTTTCTCGCCGGCGGTGAAGTAGGTCGCCAGGCCGAGGAGATGGTAGGCGCCGCGGATGAGGGAGGACACGCCGGAGTCGGTGACGCCGAGGGACTGGAGGAACTCGGTGGCTTCCGCGGGGGACAGGTCGCAGAGCTCGGCTTCGACCTGGGCGCAGATGACGACGTGCTCGCAGCCGTGGCGTTGGCCGATGAGCGCGGCGACGGCGGCGACGTGCGGGTTCTTGGAAGGGTCGGCGAGGTCGCCCTCGGCGACGTTGCAGGCGAAGAGGACCTTCTTCGAGGAAAGCAGGTTGTAGGCCTTGAGGCGGGCGCGGTCGTCGTCGCTCGCTTCCATCGACGAGGCGGGTAGGTTCTGGTTGAGGTGCTTCACCAGGCGGCCGAGCAGTTCGACGTTGGCGAGGGCGTCCTTGTCCTGGCTGCGGACCTTCTTCTGGTTGCGGTCGAGCTGCTGTTCGGCCGACTGGATGTCGGCGAGGATGAGCTCCGTCTCGATCACGCCGATGTCGCGGACCGGGTCGACCTTGCCCATGCTGTGGACGATGTCGTCGTTGTCGAAGCAGCGCACCACGTGGATGATCGCGTCGCACTCGCGGATGTTGGAAAGGAAGTCGTTGCCCTTGCCTTCGCCCTTGGAGGCGCCGGCGACCAGGCCCGCGATGTCGACGATGTCGATCGTGGCGGGGATGACGACCTTGGTGCCGGCGATGACCTGCAGTTTCTGCATGCGTTCGTCGGGCACGAGGACCACCCCCACGTTGGGCTCGATCGTGCAGAACGGATAGTTCGCCGCCTCGGCCTTGCGGGAGCGCGTCAGCGCGTTGAAAAGGGTCGACTTGCCCACGTTGGGGAGTCCGACGATGCCAGCCTGGGTCTTTGCCATGGAAGAGGCAACGTGGGCGTCCGCCCTCCCGAGGTCAAGAGCCGGCGATCATGGCGCCGGGGGCGGCAGTACCACCTCGTCGCGGGGTTGCGGCTGGCCGGAGACGACGCGGGCCACGGCCATGCGGCCGTGGACGGACGTCACCTCGAGTTCCGCCGACGGGTTCAGCCGCGGATCCCGGGCGACGACGCGCAGGCCGGGGCGCACGATCATCCCGGGCAGGATGAGGAAGGGTACGGAAGGGCTGCCCAGCGGGTAGCCCTGGATGAAGCCTACGCGGGCGGCGCGCGGCGCGCCCGCCGGGAGCACGAACGGATTCGGCTCCTGGGCGGCGGGCGGCGGCTTTGAAGTCGTGCAACCCGTCAGCAGCGCGAGCAGCAGGCAGGCTTGGCGGAGCCGGTTCACTCGCGGCTGGTGGCGCCGGGTCCCTCCGGCGGCCGGCCGATGAAGGCGGCCAGGGCGGAGTTGGGCGGGAGTCCTCCGGGCAGTCCGCCCGGGGACAGCGGACCCGGGGTCTGCTCGGCCTTGTCTTCTTCGGAGATGAACTGGTCGAAGCCGGGTCCCGAGGTGTCGAGCTCGCCCTCGAACATGCCCTGGAGCTGGCGCATGCGCGTCGGATGGCGCATCTTGCGGAGCGCCTTGGCTTCGATCTGACGGATGCGTTCGCGGGTCACCTTGAAGTGGCGGCCGACTTCCTCGAGGGTGCGCTGGACGCCGTCGAGCAGGCCGAAGCGCAGGATCAGGACTTCCTTCTCGCGTTCGGCGAGCGAGCGCAGCACGAAGTCGATCTTCTCGCGGAGCAGACGGGTGGAGGCCGTGTCGGAGGGGTTCTCGGCGGACTTGTCCTCGATGAAGTCGCCGAGCGAGGTGTCCTCGCCGTCGCCGACGGGGGACTGCAGGGAGATCGGCTGCTGCGCCATCTTCTTGATCTGCTGCACGCGGTCGATGGCCATGGTCATCTCGTTGGCCACCTCTTCGGCGGTCGGTTCGTGGCCGAGCTCCTGGGTGAGCTGCTTCTGCACCTGCATCACCTTGTTCAGCGTCTCGATCATGTGGACCGGGATGCGGATGGTGCGGGCCTGGTCGGCGATGGAGCGGGTGATGGCCTGGCGGATCCACCAGGTGGCGTAGGTCGAGAACTTGTAGCCGCGTCGGTATTCGAACTTCTCGACGGCCTTCACGAGGCCCATGTTGCCTTCCTGGATGAGGTCGGTGAAGAGCAGGCCACGGTTCTGGTATTTCTTGGCGATGGAGATCACCAGGCGCAGGTTGTGCTCGACCATCTCGGTCTTGGCCTTCTGGGCTTCGTCGAGGTGCTTGCGGACGTTGCGGGCGAGGTGGATGAGCTCGGTCGGGCTCAGGCGCCAGCGGAGCTCGATCTCGCGGGTGCGCGAGGCGGAGATCTCCGGCTTGCGGGCGAGCTTGGCCCGGACCGGGCCGCGGACGACAATGGTCGGTTCGACGAGGTTGCGCGAGTCCTCGATGTCGCCCTTGATGTCGGGCAGCTCGAGCCACTCCTCGAAGAGCTTCATCTTGAAGCAGAATTTCCGGAGGATGTCCTTGCAGCCTTCCTTGGCGGTCACCTCGATCCTACGGTAGGCTTCGCGGGCCTTGGCCTTCTTCGGGGCGTCGGTCTCGTCGAGGTATTTCTGCCAGCCCTTGTCGAGCTTGGCCTTGAGCTTCGTGCACTCCTCCGTGGCCTTGGGGAGCATCTTGTAATAGGCGTCGCGCGACTCGACCTTCTTGTCGATGACGACCTTGTCGAAGCGTTCCTCCTTGCGGAGCACCTTGAGGGCGAGGTCGAGCTGGTAGGGCAGGGTAAGCCAGCAGGAGAACAGGAATTCCTGGGCGCGCAGTTCGGCGTCCTCGATGCGCTTGGAGATCTCGACCTCCTGCTCGCGGGTGAGCAGGGGTTTGTGGCCCATCTGCTTGAGGTAGACGTTGAACGGATCGTACGGGGCGTCGGCCGGGACGGTCCGGGCGGCTTCCTCCTCGGAGTCTTCCACCTTCTTCCGGTAGGTCTCGACCTCGTCCTCGTCGAGGAGCTTGATGTCGAGGTTGTCCAGGATGTTCATGATGTTCTCGATCAGCTCCGGGTCGGTGGCGCTGTCGGGGATGACTTCGTTGATGTTCTGGACGGTCACGAAGCCGTTCTTCTTGGAAAGGCTGACGAGGAGCTGGACCTTCTCGTTGATCGCCGGTCCCACCGTCGGCGTGGACGGCTTGGTTTCCTTCTTCGTGGCGGGGAACGGTTTGATGACCGGCGCGGACTTCGGCGCCGGTTTTTCGGCGGCCTTCGCGGCCGGCTTGGCGGGCGCGGCTTTCGCCGGCGGCTTCGGGGCCGGCGCCTTGGCGGCGGTCTTCGGTGCCGGGGCCTTCGCGGGACCGACCTTCGCGGTCGGCTTGGCGGGGGCGGTTTTGACGGCGGGCTTGGCCTGCTTGGAGGCTTTGGCCGGCTTGTCGGAGGTCTTCTTGTTCTTCTTTTCGGGCATCGGCGGGAAATCAGGCGGTGAGCGTCGGCGGAGTCGCGTGCGAGCGGCGCAGGGCGATCTTCTCGGCCTGGAGCGCGTTGAGCGTGGCGACATCGTCGCGAGGAGTGGCGGCGATTCGGCCGTCGAGGCGGCGGACGAGGGCCTGCACGTGGCGGGCGTGGAAAGACCTCAGGATGGTGTTGGCGCGGGGCAGGATGTCCTTCTCGTCGTCGCGCCCGGCGTAGCTTTCGGCGGACAGGCGGGCGGCCTCGGTGCGCAGTTCGTCGTCCAAGGCGCTCACGGCGTCGCGGAGTCCGTTGAAATGGCCGTGGGCGGCTTCGTTGAGCAGGGCCAGCAGGAGCAGGCCGCCCCGGCCGGACGCGTCGATCCACTCGAGCGGCAGGCACTGGGCGATAGGGACGAAATAGGCTTCATGCCGCAGGAGAAAGAGTATCAAATCCTCTTCCGGCGTTGTCAAGCCCCCCCCCTTGACAACCGGGGGGGGCGGTACGGCGGACGCCCCGAGCTGGGCGGCGGGACGCTGGGACTGGGATTGGGCCCGATGCCGCTCGTAGGCCATGTGCATCTCGCGGATGCCGATGCCGGCGTGACGGGCGGCCTCGTTGAGGGCCTCGCGGACGATCTCCTCGGCGCCGGCCTGCTCGACGATGGGGAAGAGCGTCTCCAGGAGGCTCAGTCGGCCGGTCAAGGGAAGGTTGACCGAGCCCTCGGGGATGAGGGACTGTACGCAGAACTGCATGGCGCTACGGGCGCCGGCGACGAGGGCCGTCCAGGAAGACCCGTCGTGCGTCGAGAAATATTCGTCGGGATCCTTGCCGCCGGGCAGCGAGAGGAAGCGGATGTCGAGGCCTTCGCGGAGGCCGATCGGCAGCAGGCGCAGCGCGGCCTTCTGGCCGGCGGCGTCGGAATCGAGGAAGACGACGAGGCGCTGGGTGAAGCGCCGGAGCTGCTGGAGGTGTTCCTCGGTCACGGCCGTGCCTTGGGCGGCGATGGCTCCGGGGATGCCGGCGGAGTGGCAGCGGATGGCGTCCAGCTGGCCTTCGACGAGCACGAAGGGGTCGGCGTCCTTGCGCGTCATGCGGGCGCGGTCGAGGTTGAAGACCGTGCGGGATTTCTTGAACAGCTCGGTCTCGGGCGAATTGACGTATTTGGCCTCACGGGACGGGTCGTCCGGCGGGGTGATGTCGAGCTGACGGGCGGTGAAGGCGATGACGCGTCCTTGGATGTCGCGGATCGGGATGATCAGACGGCCGCGGAAGCGACAGCGCCAGCGCAGCGGATCGGGCACGCGGTCCACGCCGAAGAACAGGCCCGTCTGGGCGAGGGCGTCCTTGGCGTAACCCTTGGCGAGCAGGCCCGGGATGAGTCTCGAATCGTCGACCGGGGCGAAGCCGATGCCGAAGTCGTCGGCGACTTCGGGGCTGAACCGTCGCTTCTGCGTCCAGTAGTCGCGGATCCACTGGCCGTGGACCGGGTCCTCGAGGAAGCACCGGCGCCAGTAGTCGGCGACGAGCTCATGGATCTCGAGCAGCTGGCCGCGGAAGGATTTCTCGTTCTTGCCGTCGCCGCCGCTTTCGTAATCGAGCTTGAAGCCGAAGCGGTTGGCGACGCGTTCCACGGACTCCGGGAAGTCGAGGCCTTCGCGGGTCATCACGAGCTTGAAGGCGTCCCCGCCCTGCTGGGTGGAGAAGCAATACCAGAGCCCGGTCTCGGGGTTGACCTTGAAGGACGGGCTCTTCTCGGACTTGAAAGGGCTGAGGCCCCACCAGTCGCGGCCGCGCTGCTTCATCTGGGTGTAGTCCCCCGCGAGCGCGACGATGTCGGCCCGTTGGCGGAGCTCATCGATGGATCGGCGGGAGATACGGGCCACAGGTGTCAAGGGGTGCCTGTCAAGGGGTGGGGCGCAAACGTAAATAATTCCCAATCGGTCATGGGGAGTTCCCCGAGTTATGCCCAGGGGTGTCGCCGGCGCAAGGGCTGCCCCCTGTTCAGCACTCGTCGCAGAGCTTCCGCCGGATCCGGGCCGCTTCGCCCCGCAGGCGGGTGGCTTCGGCGGCTTGACCGGCCTTGTCCAGGACGTCGGCCAGATTGTCCAGGACGGAGGTGACTTCCCGTTTCTCGGCGCCATGGACCTGCTGGACGCCTCGCAGTTGTCGACGGAAGAGGGTTTCGGCTTCGGTGAGCTTGCCGCGCTTGAGCTCAAGTCCGCCGAGGATGCTCATCGTGCCCAGCGGGTCGGGGTGAGTTCGCCGAGGAGGGCGACTTCCAGGGAGAGCGCCGAGCGGTAGAAGTCGGCGGCTTCGTCAAGACGCGATCGGCGGTAGCAGAGGCCGGCGAGCTGCGTACGGAGGTTGATGATGGCCGCGTCGGAACCGCGTGGCGCGGTCTCGAGCAACGTCAGGGCTTCGCGATAGAGCTTCTCGGCGCCGGCAAGGTCATCGGCAGAGATCCGCAGGGAGGCGAGTTCGCGGCGCAGGTCCGCGGCCGCGGCTCTTCCGTCACGGGTGTCCGTCCGCTGCGTCCCGATCGCCTGGACATAGAGGCGGGCGGATTCTTCCGTCTTCCCTGCCGCGCGGAGGGCGGCGGCCCGTTGGCGCAACGCCTCCGGGCTGACGGCCGGCTCGGGGCGTGTCTCGGCGCAGCCGACGACGAGGCAAGCCAGCAGGCAGGGCGCGAGTCGCGTCATCAGTCGCCGAGGAAGCTCGCGTCGTCGCACCGCGCCTTGAAGTAGGGCGCGTTGCCGTCGACCTCGACCGTGAGCGAGTGGTCGCCCGCGGGCATCGAGGCGGCGTAGGCGCCGTCCTTCAGTTCAAGGGCCTTGCCGTCCAGCCAGGCGGCCTTCACGCCGGTGAGGAGCAGCGGCTTGGCGGTCGGGGCGGCCGCGGTCAGGCGGGCGGTCGCGTAGAGGCGGCCAGGATTGAATTCCTTGGGCAGCTGTCCGTTGACGAGCGTGTAGACCGGGGTGGCGGCCGCGGACTTGGCGAGGGCTCCGGGTGGCTGGTCGTCGAAGACCCAGAGGCGGGCGACGTTGCCCTTGCTGGCGTCGAACGGCCCCGGCTTGCCGATCTCGCCGAGGAAGGCGAAGAAGTTGCGGCGGGAGACGCCCGTGATGCCGTCGGCCAGGCCGCCGGGCATGATGCTGCCGATGTTGTCGCGGCTCACGATGTTGGCCTTGAGGATGGCCAGTTCGACGCCGGGACCGGGGAGGATGAAGAGTTCGGTGGCGTTCTCGCGCGCGGGGATGCCGACCATCTGGCTGCCGTCCTTCATCTTGAAGGAGAAGCCATGGTAGCCCTCTTTCACTTTGGCGGCGGGGTTGAGCACGCTTTCGATGAAGTAGTCGAGCGGGGCGCTCGCACCGATGCTGCTGAGGTCGGGGCCGAGCTTGCCGCCCGCGCCGCCGATGGCGTGGCAGAGGGCGCAGCCGTTCTTGCGGTACTGGATCTCTCCTTCCGCCGGGTCGGCGCCCCGCCTGATCGTCTTGATGATGCCTTCGATCTCGGCCGCATAATCACGCGGGCCGGATTTCGCGCCGGCGAGCGGTTCGATGACCTTGACCAGCGCATTGCCTCCGCGTCCGAGCGAACGGGCTGACTGCAGGGCGGCCGCATAGTGTTCGGCGCTCAGGCCTTGCGGGAATTCCTTGGCCAGTCGTTGGGCGAAACCTCCGAGCTGGAAGAGCTTGGTCCAGACGGCGGTTGCGTCCTGCTTGGACTTGATCTGGGCGAAGACGGAGGAGATGGCCTTCAGGGCTTCGCCCGGGGCGTGGACGGCGAGGGCGGGCAGGGCGTCGCGGCGGACGACCGCCGGACGGTGGGCGGCGGTGAGGCTGCGGAGCGCCTGCAACGAGGCCTGCTGGCCGATCGTACGGAGCGCGGCCACCGCGGTCTGGCGGAGTTCGGCGTCGTTCTCGCGGCCGGCGAAGTCGCCGAGCTGCGGCACGAACTGAACAAGCTTCCACTGGCCGGCGAGGCGCACGGAGGTGACGAGGAGGTTGCGCTCGGTCTGATTGCGGAGCAGCCTGCCCAGTGCGTCGAGTTCGCCGGAAGGAAGGACGTTCCGGTTGGCGGCTTCGACGAGGGCGAACGCGATGCGGTGTCGGGTCGACGGCTGGAGCGAAGCGTCGTCCGTCAGGGCGCGGAAGATCAGCGTCGCTTCCTCGGTCGTGCCGGCCTTGCCGACGAGCTCGATCCAGGGGCCCGTGCCGGCCGCATCGATCTTCCGTCCGGCGAACAGGCGCTGCACATAAGGCGTGGCGATGCCCGGGTCGATGGCCTTCACGATCGCGTCGAGCTCGGTTTCGTGCCCGACGACCTTGGCGGGCTGGGCGGCGACGTCCTCGAGCCACGGGCGTGCGAGTTCGTTGATGCTGGTCCAGGCGGCGAAATCGAGGAAGTTGTCGGCCGGATCCTTGGGCAGGTTGGCCAGCACGGCGCGGGCGCTTTCAGGGGTGCGGACGCGGGCGAGGGCGCGATGGGCTTCGAGGCGCACGCGGGGGTTGGCGTGGACGAGGAACGGAGTGAGCAGGGAGATGTCCGTGACGCCGCGGGCGCCGAGGGATTTGCCGAGCTCGCGCAGGCCGACCTGGAGGCTGGCCTGATCCTGGCTGCGGAGGAGTTCGGCGAGATGCGCGGTGTCGCTGGTGCGGCCGCTGAGCAGCCAGGCGGCGTGACGACGCGTCACGTCGTCCTTGGCCCAGGACTGGAGGGCGGCCGAGAGTTCGGCGACGGGCTTCTTGGCGAGTTCGCGGCGGGCCTGCTCGAAGTCCCATCGGTTGGGCGAGGTCAGCTTGGCGAGCAGTGCGTCCGTCGGCTTGCCGAGCAACGGCTCCCAGGCGAGCGCCTGGGCGTTCTCCGGCAGGATGCGCCAGATGCGGCCGCTGATCTTGTCGCGGCGCGGGTCGCGGAAGTCCACTTCGCCGTGGTTGATGATCGGGTTGGTCCAGTCGGCGACGTAGAGCGCGCCGTCCGGACCCATCTTCAAGGTGATCGGGCGGAAGGCCACGTCGCTGGTGCGGACGACGTCGGGGAGTTCCTTGGTCACGTAGCCGGACTTCGGCGCGGCCTCGGAGCTGAAGTCGTTGAAGCCGAAGCGGACGATGCGATGGGCGCGGAAGTCGCAGGTGATCGCGTTGCCTTGCCAGTCGGCCCCGAAGAGCGGGCTCTGCACGAGCTCAAGACCGCTGAACTTCGGATAGGAGCCGGGGCTGATGCTCCCGACGAGGCGACGGGCGCCTTCGGAGGGCGGGAAGGTCGCGCCGGGGAAGGCCCAGTGCACGCCGGTGCCGTCGGCGCCCGAGGTCAGGAAGGTCTGACCGGCGAGGTCTTCCTGCTGGCCCCAGGCGTTGACGAGGCCCTTCGAGTGGACTTCGAGGCGTTCGGTGTTCGGGTCATACGCGAAGGCTACGCCCGAATTGGCGCGGACGAGGCCCCACGGGGTCTCGAGGTGGGAGTGGATGTAGATCGTCTGGTGGAAATAGAGGCGGCCATCGATGCCCCAGTGGAGGGTATGGATGATGTGGTGGGTGTCCTCGGTGCCGAAGCCGCTGAGGACGATGCGACGCTCCGCGAGCATGCCGTCCGCGTCCGGCTTCGTGAGGTGGAGGAGTTCGGTGGAGGCGCCGACATAGACGCCGCCCAGGTTGTCCGGCGCGACGCCGGAAGGGATCAGCAGGCGGTCGGCGACGATGCGCGAGACGTCGGCGACGCCGTCTCGGTCGGTGTCTTCGAGGAGGATGACCTTGTCGTTGCCCGTGGACGGACCGAACTTCGAGGAGTTGCCGGCCATCTGCGCGGCGAGGTCCTCCGGATTGACCTGCGGGTAGGTGTTGGAAGTCGCGACCCAGAGGCGGCCGGCGGTGTCCCAGTTCATGTGGACAGGTTTTTCCAGCAGCGGATTCTCGGCGAAGAGCGACATGCGCAGGCCGTCGGACAGCTTGAAGTCCGGGCGGGGCAGGGAGGCCGCGGCGGTCAGCTTGGCCGGCGTCTTCGGCTCGGGCGGCAGCGTGCTCGGCTGGCCGGCGGACACCGCGATGGCGTCGGCTTCGGCCGTCTCGATCAGCGGGTCGAACTTCGGGATCTCGACGGCGTTGTTGCCCTGTTCGCGCTTACGGAAGCCGAAGATATAAGTGTAGTTGGCCGGGCGGCTGCGGTGGAAGAACAGGGAGTTCTTACGGAGGACCGAGGCGCGGAGCGTTTCCGCGGCGGCCGCGGGTTTGTCCCAGCCGGCCTGGTCCACCGTCCAGCCGAGCTGGGCGGCCACGCCTTCGCTGAGCGCGCGGTAGCCGCGTTCGGTCAGGTGGATGCCGTTGTCGGTGCCCTGATCGAGGGCGATGCCGTGCGACTTCCATTCGGCTCGGACGAAGGGGATGTTCTTCTCCGCGGCGAGTTCGGCGAGGCTGCGGCCGTAGGCGGCGAGGAGCTTGTTGTGTTCGGCCGGATCCGGCAGGCCGGGGCGGGAGCCGCGCAGGTCTTCATGCGCGATCGGTCCGAGGATGACGAAGCGCACCTTGCCGCCGGCGCTGTGCTTCTTGATGAGTTCCATCAGCTGGGTGACTTCACGCTTCAGGCGGTCCGGGGTGTGTTCGGTGCCGTAGCGGGCAGGGTCGGGGTTCAGGGCGGGGTCGTTCTGGCGGTAGGTGAGTTCTTCCAGCGAGGCGGCCATGCCGTAGCCGATGATCGCGACCGTGGGCTTCACGACGGCGAGCTGTTCTTCGAGCTGCTCGACGCCCTTGGCGACCGGATCGAAGCTGGCTCGGGAGGCGCCGAGCGGGGTGTCGCCGGAGTAGCCGAGGTTACGGACGGCGAATTTCTTTCCGGGGAATTCCCGGCGCATCTTCGTCTCGAGCACGCCGTAGTTGTTCTCGCGCTCCATCAGCACGTCGCCGATGAGCAGCACGCGGTCGCCGTCTTCGAGCGTGAGCTTCCGGTCTTGGTCGGCGGCGTGGGCGTTCGCCCGGAAAGCGATGAGGGCGCAAAGGGCCAGCAGGGTGGGGAAGCGGGGCATGACAGGATTGGAAGAGGTTTAGCGGCTAAGGCGAGGCGACTTTCGACCCTGCAGGGGCGAAGTTGTTGCGGCGAAGCCGCCTTTAATTTCGCTCAATTGAGCCCGGGCCGGGGCTTAGTCGACGAATTGCGGCCAACGGGCCCGAAAGGCCAGCTGGGCATCCTTGTCCGGGATCACCGGCCGGCCGGGGTCCGTCAGGAACTTCAAGGGGAAGGCCGGTTTGAGGTGCAAGATGCGGATGACCGGGCCTCTGACTTCGAAGACCGCATACCAGGCGCCGCATCCGATGTCGAAGAGGTCGCCATGGCGGCTGCGGATGCGACGGGTGCGGTGGGGGCTCGGGTCACGGCTGAGGATCTCCAGCAGGCGGGCTTCGAAATCGACGCTCCACTCCTGTTTCAGCCAGGCCATCTGTTCGCGCGCCAACGGCGAGAAGGCCACCGTGAAGGCCGGCGGCGCGGCGAGGGCGGCGTCCACTTGGTCGATCCAGCCCGCCTTGGCGTCGGGGAAGGCATCGTAGGAAGGGATGTAAGGCTTGAGGTCGAAGACCTGCGTGCCGTCGACCAGGTCGCATGGACCGAGGATGAGCCGTCCCTTGCGGATCGCGAGCAGCTGCACGGGCGTGATCCCGAGCGGATTGGGGCGATGCGGAGAGCGGGTGGCGAAGACGCCTCGCCGCTTCGAAGGGCCGCGGGGCGGCAGGACTTCCGGACGCCAGTCGGTGTTGCGGTGGAACCACCACAGCAGCCAGACGCGGTCGAACCCTTCGAGGTCCTTGAGCGCCTTCTGATATTTGTCGCCGGGGAGCATCTCGAGGATGTTCGTCTCCGCCTGCCTCTCGTCGGGCTGATGCCGGGCATCGAACTTCAACGGCTTGCCGGAGCGGATGAAGCCGATGGGCGTGATGGTGAGGCCGGATTCCAAGATAGGTCAGGCGTAGGCTTCGCGCGGTGAAAAGGCAAAGATTCATTGTCTCGGCGCAGGCCAGGCCTTAGCGCTGCGTCCGTCCATGTCCGCCGAGTTCATCAATCTCTCCTGCTATAAGTTCGCCCCGCTGGAGGGTTTGGAGGAGCTGCGGACGCGGCTGCGGGAGACGGCCAAGGCGCACGGACTCAAGGGGACCATCCTGCTGGCGCCCGAAGGCATCAACTTCTTCCTGGCCGGCACGCGGTCGCAGTTGGCCGCGGTGCTGGAGGTCATCCGGGCGGTCCCCGGTCTGGAGGATGTCGTTCCCAAGGAGAGTCCCGGTTCCGACCAGCCGTTCAAGCGCATGCTCGTGAAGGTCAAGAAGGAGATCATCGCGTTCGGCGTCGAAGGCGTCGACCCGGCCCGGCGTCCGGCGACGAAGATCTCGGCGCTTCAGCTCAAGCAGTGGCTGGACGAAGGTCGCCCCGTGACGTTGCTCGACACCCGCAACGACTACGAGGTGCGGATGGGGACGTTCAAGGGAGCGGTCTTCCCGCAGATCTGGAATTTCCGCGATTTCCCGGCGGCGGTGGCGAAACTGCCGTCCGAACTCAAGACCCAGCCCGTGGTGATGTTCTGCACCGGCGGCATCCGTTGCGAGAAGGCGGGGCCGTTCATGTCCATGCAGGGTTACACCGACGTCCTCCAGCTCGACGGTGGCATCCTTAAGTATTTCGAAGAAGTTGGCGGGGCTCATTACGAAGGCGAATGCTTCGTGTTCGACGAACGCGTCGGCGTCGGCCCTGACCTCCGCGAGACCGGGTCGGTCATCTGCTTCCATTGTCAGATGCCGCTCACCGTGGAGGATCAGCAGCGTCCCGACTATGTCTACGAGAAAAGCTGCCGTCATTGCGTGGACGGTAAGCCGAAGGGCCGGGGCAACACCGCCCAGCGTGGCGCCTGAGGCCTACCAGCGCAGTTCGGCGAGGCCGAAGACGCGGCGGTCGCCGGCGGGCAGGCGTCCCGCCAGCGAGGCGTCGTCCTGGCCGCTGAGGATGCCTGTGCGCAGCAGCACGCTGTCGAGGCCGGCGATGTCGTGTTCCGGGCTGTCGCCGACGGCGAGGACCGTCAGCGGCGGGGGATTGCCGAGCGCGGCGAGGGCCGTGCGGTAGATGTCGCCATGAGGCTTGCCGAAATAGCGGAGCACGGCTCCCTTGCGGGCGAGTTCGCGGGCGATCGCGCCGGCGGAAGGGCGCACGCCCTTGGGCGTGAGCATCTCGAGATCAGGATTGCAGACGGCGACGGTCACTCCGCGCTGAGCGGCGCGGGTAAGGTCGCGGATCTGCTCGCGCCAGTTGCGGTCGGGTTCCTGGCTGGCGGCGAGGATGATGCCATCGGCTTCGTCGGGGCCGGTGAGCGCGAAGCCGAGGTCGCCGAAGCCGTAGTCGTCGCCGGGCTTGCCGGAGAGGTGCACCCGGGAGCCCGGACGGAAGCCGTCGCCGAGCGCGCCCGAGCGGATGGCGGCTTGGGCGGCGTCGCCGGACGTCACCACGACGTCGTAGTGGGCGGGCCCGAAGCCGAACTTCGCCAGTCGTACGATGTTGTCGGCGCCGGTCTTGGCGGAGTTCGAGAGCACGGCCACCTTGCCGCCGCTCGCACGGAAACGTCGCAAGGCTTCGGCGGCGCGGGGGTAGGCGACCGTGCCGTCGTGGAGCGTGCCGAACTGGTCCACGAGCAGGGCGCCGTATCGGCCGGCGATTTCGGCGAGGCCGGTGATGGGGGTGAGGCGGCTCATGGAAAGACGCTCGCAGGCCCGAGGGCGCGCCAGGCCTGGCGGGCGGCGCCGGCCGCCTGGCCTGGCG
>JBJTAX010000141.1:0-4452 GCA_046091055.1 Verrucomicrobiota bacterium
GCTTAAGGGGAGGGTGGTCTGGGGCTTGGTTTCTCTGGTTCCTGCCCTTTTGCTTTAATCCAACCGCTAACCGCTAGCCGCCAGCCGCTTGGGCGCCCCGCCTGTCCATCATTGACCCTCCCGCCCTTTTTCCCTCCCTCTTTCCAATGTCCACCGCTCTTCTGTTCTCCGGTCAAGGCGCCCAAGTCGTCGGCATGGGTAAGTCCTTGTATGAAGGCTCGGCCTCCGCCAGGGACCTCTACGACTGCGCCGCCAAGGTGCTGCCGTTCGACCTCCGCCAGGCCTGTTTCGAAGGCCCGGCCGAGCTCCTGACCGAGACCCGCGTCTGCCAGCCCGCCCTCTACGTCCAGGGCTACGCCATCGCCCAGATTCTCAAGGAGCGCGGCAAGCTCAACGACCTCAAGGCCTGCCTCGGCCTCTCCCTCGGAGAACTGACCGCCTACGCCTTCGCCGGCGTCTGGGATTTCGAGACCGGCCTCAAGGTCGTCGCCGAGCGCGGCCGCCTGATGCAGCTCGCCTGCGACCAGACCAAGGGCGGCATGGCCGCGGTCATCGGCGGTTCCCGCGAGGACATCTTCAAGCTCTGCACCGCGTTCGACATCGACGCCGCGAACTTCAACTGCCCCGGCCAGGTCGTCATCTCTGGCGACGCCGACAAGGTCGCCCAGGCCGTCGCCCGCGCCAAGGAGTTCGGCCCGTTCAAGCTCGTGAAGCCCCTCGTCGTCGCCGGCGCCTACCACAGCCGCCTCATGGAGCCCGCCCGCCAGGCCTTCGAGGCTTTCCTCCAGGGCGTCGAATTCAAGCGCCCGCAGGTCACCGTCTATTCGCACACCACCGGCGGCACGCTCGCCGAGCCGGCCGAGCTCCGCGCCGCGCTGGTCAGGCAGGTCGTCTCCTCGGTGCTCTGGGAGGACGACTGCAAGGCCGCCGCCGCCACCGGCGTCGCCCAGTTCTACGAATGCGGCCCCGGCGGCGTCCTGGCCGGCATGATGAAGCGCTCCGCGCCCGAGGCCCCCGTGGCTTCCCTGCACGAGTTCGCCGATATCCCGGCCTAATCCCCTCCGTCTTCGATTCTCCCCTCGACTCAGCAATCGATTCAGCCCGCTGTACTCGACTCAGCCCTCTGCTCTTCCCCGTGTCCTTAGACCACATCCGCAATTTCTGCATCATCGCGCACGTCGACCACGGCAAGACGACGCTTTCCGACCGCCTGCTCGAGCACACGAAGACGATCGAGAAGCGCCAGATGAAGGAGCAGCTCCTCGACGCGATGGACCTCGAGCGCGAGAAGGGCATCACGATCAAGTGCCACCCGGTGACGATGAACTTCACCGCGCCGGACGGTAAGCAGTACATCCTCAACCTCATCGACACCCCGGGGCACGTCGACTTCGCCTACGAAGTGTCGCGTTCCCTCGCCGCCTGCGAAGGCGCGGTGCTCCTGATCGACGCCTCCCAGGGCGTGGAAGCCCAGACGGTCGCCAACGCCACGCTCGCGATGAACCAGGGCCTCGAGATCGTCCCGGTCATCAACAAGGTCGACCTCCCCAGCGCCCGCCCCGAGGAGGCCCGCCGCCAGGTCGAGGACATCCTCACCATCCCCGCGCAGGACGCCGTCCTCGCCTCAGGCAAGTCCGGCATCGGCATCGACGACATCTTCGCCGCGAGCATCAAGCGCGTCCCCGCCCCCCGCTGGGCCGACTACCCGCAGCACCGCGCGCTGGTCTTCGACTCCCTCTTCGATTCCTACAAGGGCGTCATCAGCTACGTGCGCGTCTTCTCGGGCACCTTCAAGGCCGGCCAGACGATCGAGCTGATGTTCAACGGCGTCCGCTCCGTCATCAAGGAAGTCGGCGTCTTCTCCCCGAAGATGAAGCCGCAGGACGAGCTCGGCCCCGGCTCCGTCGGCTACATCGTCATCAACATCCGCGAGGTCGCGGACGTGAAGGTCGGCGACACGATCACCCTCGCCAACGACCCCGCCAAGGAGCCCGTCCCGGGTTTCAAGGAGGTCCGTCCGATGGTCTTCAGCGGCATCTACCCGCTCGACACGGCCGACTACGAGAAGCTCAAGGCCTCGCTCGCCAAGCTGGCCATCAACGACTCCTCGCTGACCTACACGGCCGAGAGCTCGACCGCCCTGGGCTTCGGTTTCCGCTGCGGCTTCCTCGGTCTGCTCCACATGGAGATCGTCCAGGAGCGGCTGCGCCGCGAGTACGACCTCGACATCCTTTCGACCTACCCGTCCGTCGTCTACAAGGTCTTCACCACCGACGGCGTCGAGCACGTCCTCGACAACCCGGTGCTGATGCCCGACGCCTCGACGATCGAGCACATCGAGGAGCCGACCATCCGCGCCCACATCCACATCCCGGGCACCTCGATCGGCGACATGCTCGCCCTGGTCCAGGAGAAGCGCGGCATCTGCGAGCGCACCGAGACCATCGACGGCGACCGCGTCGTCCTCGTCTGCCTCCTGCCGCTCAACGAGATCCTCGTCGACTTCAACGACCGCCTGAAGTCCATCACCCGCGGCTACGGCTCGATGGACTACGAGCTGGGCGAATTCGTCACCTCCGACCTCGTGAAGATGGACATCCGCGTCAACGAGGAGCCGGTCGACGCCTTCTCGTCGATCGTGCACGCCTCCAAGGCCGAAGGCCGCGGCCGCGCGCTCTGCGAGAAGCTCAAGGAACTCCTGCCGCGCCAGCTCTTCAAGGTGGCCATCCAGGCCGCCATCGGCTCCAAGGTCATCGCCCGCGAGACCCTCGGTTCCGTCGGCAAGGACGTGACCGCGAAGTGCTACGGCGGCGACATCACGCGCAAGCGCAAGCTCCTCGAGAAGCAGAAGGAGGGCAAGAAGCGCATGAAGCAGATCGGCAAGGTCGACATCCCGCAGGAGGCCTTCATCAAGATCCTCAAGAACGAGGACTGAGCCCCCAGTTCGGGCTTTCCCTCCGGACGGCGCCCGCTAGTCTGAGGCGTCCCCCATGTCTTTCTACTACCGTCGCAAGCTCCGCAAGATCGGCAAGGCCTTGCTGGAATCCTCGGAGAAGGTGCATCTCTACCGCGGCGACGTCCTCACGCGCGAGACGCTCAACGAGCAGCTCGAACTGGCCGACCAGCTCCGTGTCGCGATCCGGGACCGCAAGCGCGAGATCACCGAGGTCGAGTCGCTGCTCAACCGCCTGCATGACGTCCTGACCCGCAACGGCGGCCGGATCTACCCGCTGACTTCCGCGACCGACTACACCGACATGGTGATCATGGCGGCCATCGTGGCCGGCGCGATCCGCAGCTTCTTCCTGCAGCCGTTCAAGATCCCCACGAACTCGATGTGGCCGACCTACAACGGCATGACCGCCGAGGTGCGTTCCCCGGACGAGCCGGCGCCCGCCCTCGCGCAGCAGGCGCTCGACAAGCTGCAGTGGACTTGGACTCATGTCATCCCGGCCGAGGCCACCGGCGAGGTGGGCATCCCGATCGTGATGCAGCGCGGCGAACACGGCATGGAATACGGCCTGCGCGCCCGCCAACGCACGGTCGACAGCGGGATCTTCGGCACCGGCGTCTGGAAGGGCGCCGCTGACAAGCATGAGCTTCAGGTCGGCACGCAGCTGCAGGCGGTGACGGTGCCGGCCGACTTCGGTTTCGAGACGGTCCTCCTCCGCACCTATTTTCCCGAGGAGGCGAAGCTGAAGCTGCCTCGGCAGGACCAGGATCGCTGGCGCGTGGTCTTCGCCAAGGCCGCCCGCGAGGGGCGTATCCGGAGCGGCCCGAACGGACCGGTGCTCCTCACCGGTCGTCAGGCGACCGCCGGCAAGACCTTGCTCAACTTTGACATCCTCACGGGAGACATGCTTTTCGTGGACCGGATGTCGTATCATTTCGTCGACCCGTCCCGCGGCGACACCTTCGTCTTCCGGACGAACACGATCCCGGGCCTGAACGACCAGTACGGCCAGCCTTCCCAGAACTATTACGTGAAGCGTCTCGCCGGCGTCCCTGGCCAGAAGCTCCGCGTCACGGAGAAGGGCGAGCTCCTCGTCGACGGCAAGGTCGTGACCTCGCCCGAGCCGATGGCGCTCAACAGCCGCCGCGCGATGGACCATGGGTATTACGGTTACCTGCCCGACGCCGGCGGCGACCGTTACGCGCTCCCGCTGGACCAGGAGCACACGGTCTCGCCGAAACATTACTTCGCGCTCGGCGACAACTCCGCCAACAGCTTCGACTCGCGCGGCTGGGGCGAAGTGCCGGCCGACGCCGTCGTCGGCAAGCCGCTCTTCATCCTGCATCCCTTCACGTCCCACTGGGGTCCGGCGAAGTGATGGTTCAGAGCTAGGGCTGGGGCTAGGGCTAGGGCCAGTGACACGCTCAGGGCGGTATCATGTGCTGTCCTTGGTTCGCCGTAGGGCGAACGAGGGTGGGGCACGATTCATCGTGCACTCC
>JBJTAX010000142.1:0-3737 GCA_046091055.1 Verrucomicrobiota bacterium
GTCGACGCCATCGGCAAGGACGGCGACGAATAATCGCCCTTCGAGGTCCTTTCACCCTGACCCCGGTTCGCCGGGGTTTTTTGTTGGGAGCGTCCGGCCGACGGCTTAACTCCCGCCAAGGCCGTCAACCTCTCCTGCGAAAACCTCGGTGACCTCCATGTCCGCGCCGTGCACGGGCCGTCGGGCCACGTGATCGTGACCGACGCCCCCGTCGACAACCAAGGCAAGGGCGAAGGGTTCTCGCCGACCGATCTCGTCGCCACCGCCATGGCGACGTGCTTCCTCACGATCCTCGGCATCCACGCCCGTAACACCGGTCTCGACCTCCGCGGGGCGCGCGCGTCCGTCGCCAAGCACATGACGACCACGCCGCCCCGTCGCATCGCCAAGCTCGAGGTCGACATCACCATGCCGCCCGGCGTCCCGCCCGATGTCCGCGATCGTCTCGTCCGCGCCGCCGAAGCTTGTCCGGTGAAGCAGTCTTTCCATCCCGACACCGAGATCGTGCTGAATTGGAAGTGGTGAAGTAAGGTTGTTGCGGTTAGCGGTTGGCGGTTGGGCAAGACGATAACTGCATCAATGCAGGCAGGGGACGCGTCGGCGACGCGTCCGCCTCTTCCCTGTCGGTCGCGATACCGTCGCGCCCCTACCTCGTTGCCTCGAACCAAATCCCGAAGGGAGATCGGAAGCCTGGAAGTTAGCTTCGGACATATTCTTTCGGGTGTCTGGTGACGGCCACCCGGGCATCAGCCTCTCGGGAGTCAGCCATTCAGCCATCGGCTGCCGGCTCCAGGTTCCCGCCGCCTCTGAGCCTCCAGGCCTCTCCTTCGCGCCCTTGCGCTCTCTCTGATCAACCGAGCATCTGAGCCTCCGGGCCTCTCGTTTGTCCCTCTGGCCAACCGGCCAACCGATCAACCGATCAACTCACGTGGACTCTCGCCTGTCCTTCGTGTCCTCGTGCCCTCCGGCCTTCGAGTCCTCGCCCTCAGGCGTCCCTACCAGCTTCTCTTCTTGTGCCCCCACGCCGCGTAATACGTCAGATAAAGATAGCAGGGCAGCAGGACCCCATAGCCGGCGCGCGCGCCATAGCCGTCCGCCAGCCAGCCGTAGGCGAGCGGGATGAGCGCGTTGCCGCAGAGCCCCATGACCATGAGCGAGGCGCCCGTCTTGGTGAAGCGGCCGAGGCCGTCCAGCGCCAGCGGCCAGATGCCCGCCCAGGTCAGCGAGTTCGAGAGCCCGAGGAGCGTGAGGCACCAGAGCGAGACATCGGCCGTCAGCCCCAACAAGGTCAGCTGGCCCGGGGCGAAGAGCACGCCGACCGTGCCGACGACCCCGAGCACCGTGCACGCGCGCAGCGCCGTGACCTGTGAGACGACCCGCGGGATCAGCGTCAGTCCGAGGACGTAGCCGAGGATCATCGCCCCGAGCACGCACCCGGGCAGGACCTTCGCCGCCGCCAGCGGGACGCCCATCGTGTCCGCGTAGCCGATGATGGTGTCGACGGCCACGGTCTGCGTGCCGACATGCAGGAAGATGCCGACCGCCACGAGCACGAGCTGCGGGAACTGCCACACGCGCGTCTTGTCCGCGTGGGCCTCGGCGCCCTCCGCGGTCTCGTGCTCGGTGTCGATCTCGGGCTGGGGCGAGAGGCGGACGAGGAAGCCGAGCGCGACCAACGCCCAGCCGACGCAGGCGTAGGGGACGACCACGCGACGGATGAGCTCGTCGAGCGCCGCCGCCTTCTCCGCCGTCGCCATCGTCGCGAGCCGCGCGAAAAGGTCCGTGTCCGTCACCTTGAAGACGACCGCCGCGAAGACCAGCGGCGCGAGGATGCCGGCGCCCTTGTTGCAGATGCCCATGACGCTGATGCGCCGCGCGGCGGCCTCCTTCGGGCCGAGGACGGTGACGTAGGGGTTCGCGGCGGTCTGCAGCACGGCGAGGCCTGCGCCTAACGTGAACAGCCCGCCGAGGAAGACGCCGTACGTGCGCGTCAGCGCCGCCGGGACGAAGAGGAAGGCGCCGGCGGCCATGACCCAGAAGCCGAGCATCATCCCGCGCTTGAAGCCGGTGCGCTTCAGCAGATGCGCGGCCGGCAGCGAGAACACGAGGTACGAGATGTAGAAGGCGAACGTCACCAGGTACGCCTCGACGTGCGTCAGCTCGCAGCCGATCTTGAAATAAGGGATGAGGATGGCGTTCGCCCAGGAGACGAAGCCGAAGATGAAAAACAGCACCGCGATGATCGCCAGCGATGCCCGCGTCTGGCCGGGCGTCAGGTCACGGGCATGGACTGAGTCGGGGCGCATGCGCAGGGGTGGCCTCAGCCTGCTCGTCCTTCCGGCCGCGGCAATCCCAGACCCTTGCGCGCCCACGCCTGCGCTTTTTGTACGCAGCCCTTCCTCTGGCCCGCTTGCCTTCGATCTAGGGGAAACCGGAAAGGTTGCTGCGGACATCTTCATTCTGGTGCCAGGTGACGGCCGCCAGGGCATCAGCCATTCAGGTGTCAGCCGTTCGGCCATCGGCAGCCGGCTCCAGGCTCCCGCGGCCGATGGCGGAGAAGCCGATACCTGAGTTGCCGTCACCCGTGGCTGACACCCGTCACCTGGAATTTAATTCCCAGCCAATCATCCGGTCTCCGGTTTCCCTTTGAGTGAATATCTTCTCGCCGCGCTCGGCAGGGAAGGCTCTCCGAGCCGTCCGTCGCCGCGTTCTGGCCAACCGGCCAACGGATCAACCGATCAACTAACGTCGGCCTCTCACTCGTGCCCACGTGCCCTCCGGCCCTCGAGTCCTCGCGACGCGCCCCCTCGCGCGCTTGCGCGTGCTCTGATCAACCAGCGAGCGCTTTGCCTACGCCCACCGGGCATGAAAAAGGCCGCCCGGACCGGCGGCCTTGCATGGTAGTCGCAAGCGGGCTCAGTGCGCGCAACCGCAGCCGCCGGAGCCGCAGCCACCCTGCTTCTGGGCGGCCGGTTCTTCGGCGGAGCAGCAACCGCCTTCGGAGCCTTCTTCGGTCGAGCAGCAACCGCCGCCCGAACCTTCGCCGGAACCGCAACCGCCGCCGCCGCAGCAGCCGCCCGCCTGATGCGGATGGCCGTGGGAAAGCTCGGTGAGTTCGGCCGCGCGGACGGAGACGACCTTGATGTCGAAGTGCAGGGTCTTGCCGGCGAGCTCATGGTTCCCGTCGAGGGTCACTTCCGCGCCTTCGATCTTCTTGATGGTGAGGACGCGCATGCCGAGGTTGGTTTCGGCGTGGAAACGCATGCCGACCTGCGGCGTGTTGGCGCCGAAGGCGCTCAGGGGCACCTGCTGGATCAGCTTCTCGCTGTATTCTCCGTAGCCGAGCTGCGGAGGGACGAGCACGCTCTTCGTGTCGCCGGCGACGAGGCCGTCGATGCCCTGCTCGAGGCCCGGGATGATGTTCTGCGCGCCGTGGAGGTACTCCATCGGACCGCGCTCGCCGGAGGCGTCGATGATGTTGCCCTGGTCGTCCTTCAGGGTGTATTCGATGGCGACGACGGTTTCTTTGGCTACGCGCATGGTGTTCGGGAGGGCTTAAGTTAAGGTCAATCCGGCCCGTGGCAAGGCGTCAGGCATCTAAACCTTGACCGCCCCCGCCGGGACGGCTTGCCTCGCCTTCCTGCTGTTTGGGGCCGTAGCTCAGTTGGTAGAGCGCGTCGTTCGCAATGACGAGGCCGTGAGTTCGAACCTCATCGGCTCCACCAGCAGGACTTCCG